>CAYLJZ010000048.1:0-21760 GCA_964384085.1 uncultured Desulfobacteraceae bacterium | reverse complement strand
TGTCAGGCCTGAAATCCAGGGCCATTGAGGCTATGCCTCGGAAATTGGTCAATTCAAGAGTCTTGACGATCATGGTTTTCCTCCCTCACTTACTCCAAAACGATCCGGACCTTACCGGGTTCTTTGCCCCTGGTCAGCCCATCCAGGTATTCCTCGAACCGTTTGCGCATCTCCCCAAGGGTCGCCGGGGAGCCGCCCGCGAGAAAGGCGTCTCGGAGGTCGCCGATTTTGACAGAGACCCTGGCGAGCCCGGAGAGCACCTCCTACAAGGCGTGGATGAAGTCCTGGTCGAGGTGTCGTCCGGAAGTGTCCGCTTCTTGATGAAGCCATCCACCAGCTTGCGCGGCTCGGGTTTGAGCAGGCGGTATAGTATGGCGGATCGGACAGCGCCAGGCTGTCCTCGTCCGAGCCGATGGGGAATCCCTCGATCTTGCCGAATCCTGGGTCCTTCAGTTTCTCGCGCAGGAGGCCGACAAAATGGTTACGCCGCTCCTCGTCGTTCGGGAAGATCATACCGAGACATTCCACCGGACCGGCCGGTTTTGATTTCGGCTCAAGATTGAAAAGGTCGCCCATCGGTTTCATATTAACCTATCCCCTTCTTTCCTTGGCACTTCAGGCAACTCTCTTTCCAGGCCACCGCAACGGCCTTTTCGATAATCGTCTTAAGGCTCGGCGGAATCACCGGTGGGTTTCTTGACGTTATCTTTCGGGCGATATACCTTGCAATAAGTGGCTTTCCGCTATCATCGCTCAGGCCAAGTTCTCTGCGGGCGTCCGCCGTCAAAGACTCTATATTGGGAATCTCAGGCCGCAAATGCGTTTCCCATTTCGTGGGAAAACACGCGATCGTGTCCTCAGCAAAAAGCGACTGCGGCGCTTCTTGTGGCTTTCCGACCAAAGCGAAAAGTTCCTTGGATTTGTTGATGATCTTCTGGTCTGAGTTTCCGCAATCGTAATCGAAGAGGATATAACAGGGAATACGCAGTTCGTTGAAAATCCTATAGAGCCTATCCATCGGACCTTTGCCTCCACATTCGACCACGCTTATTCCTCTGGGATCAAAGGAGCAATTTGGTAGCGCATCGGCATAAATGGGTAGGCTGTACTCCTCAGTCAGGCCTTCAACGAGGATTATTTTGGAGGCAAAGAACCCTTCGTTGCGGCGGGGATTATAAGCGTGCGAATATAAATCGCGCATTGATTCTGCTGTGACCTTTCCTTTCAAGATAGGAATGCGCATCTCAATGTCTTCGATCATATTCGACATGGGGAGCTGCCATGCAGTGCATTTTGTGGTTTTCTTGCAATCTGTAACCTCACAAGCAGTCTCCATCCGAATGATTTCGTCAAAATAGGCTACATCCACAAGAAGCGAGGAGTGCGTCGAATAAAATACCTGATCGCTGCTTTCCGAAATTTTCCGGAATACTCGCCGAATGGTCCGTTGAGCCTGGGGGTGCATGTAGAGCTCCGGTTCCTCAACCGCCAGGATGAGATTCCGCTTTTTGCCGTCAGGCGCGTAAGTCATATATTCCGCATAGCGCCGGAGAATGGTAAAGATAACGGCTCGTTGGAGTCCGTGGCCCTTGTTTTCAACTGCGTTTCTGAATCCATCGTCGACATAGAGTTTCGGTGCACTGAGGAGGACTTCCAATGTTGGCGTTTCAAACTCTATTTCGAGGTCGCATCCAGTGAAGAAATCGCTCAGCAGCGTGTTGAGTTGCTTTTCGGTCTCGGCAATCAGAGGAACGCGTTCATCGCCACCGGAGCGGTTCATCTGCTTTGCGACTTCGCCGAGCATGCCTTCAATCTTCGACCTCTTCTCCTCAGTAACAGTGTCGAGAATGGCATACAGGAGTTTCCCAAAAGGACTGCTTTTCGTGCCCTTGGATTCTTCGGTGACATCCCTAACCGCGGGAACAAGAACGAAGAAGGGCAGCGTCCCCTTGAGGACATTGGCGTAGCCCTTGGGATTGTCCACCCAGGCATCTTTCGTCGGAATCTTGTCCGCGTTGGCTTTGACAAACTCTTTAGCCTTTTCCTTCCAGTCCCCGACTGTGGGCGCTTTGGTGCTACTGAGGAAATCGGCAAAACTCACGCCATCTACAGTCAACTGACCCTTGTTTTTCCACCACTCCTTTACGTTGTTACCGTTGATGTTGCCTTCTTGAAGCCAGTCCAGTTTGGGAATCGGCTTTTTGTAATGTTGACCTATCGTCAATTTGTCTTCGCCCTGTTCAGCATCGGAATCGGAATCGCCCCCTTTGACTCCCATTCTTGCAGAGCGTGCCATGTGGAAAGTGCCGTCTGGTTTGAGGCAGGCATTGAGTGCCTCCTTTTCATTGTCCGTGAGTTCCGAAAAAACGGCTTCCACACGGATTTCCAGACTGGTGTCCTTGTTCCAGAACGATTCCTCATTCAACGATTTAGTGCTCGGATTGAAGAGGAAATCCAAGGCCCGCAACACCGTCGATTTGCCTGCATTATTTGCTCCGACCAAAGCGTGCATATCGCCGAGATCAAGTGAGACATCGCGGCACGCCCGGAAATTCTGAATTCGGGATCGCGTGAGCTTCATAGGTGCCTCCCTTTAAACATGACCGCTGACCAAGTCACCTTCATAAAGGGGTCAACGGATTCGCAGACTTGGTCACTTGTCCACTGACCAAGTTCGTTCGTGGGCATACCCGACTTTTGCAGTAACTTGGTCATTCGATAGCCCCTTCGATTCTTTTCAGCACTTTCCGCCCCTTTTCCGTAAGGCGGTATTTTTGTTTTGGACTTCGCGGCGAATCGGGAATAGTACGCTCGATCCATTCAGCCTGTAAGAGTGGTTCAAGATAGTTTTTCAAGAAATGAACACGGTCTTTCAGCCCCACAGCTTTCTGTAGTTGCGCCGCTGAAGCCACCTTTTCGGATTCCCTCAGCGCCGTTTGTACTTGTGGGGTGACTTGTGGGGTGACTTGTGGGGTGGCTTGTGGGGTGACATGCGCCTCGTCACGGGCCTCATCTTGGGCTTTATCCGGCTGGAAGGGTTTGATCTTCTGAGCTTCTGCAGGATTCCCGCCAAATTCCGGAACGGGAATCACCATGCGGAAAATATCCCCTTCAATCATCTCCGGATCTGCTCCGCCATACGTTTTGCCGTAGAGCATGAGTTTCCGCATACCCGAACCCAGCTCGTCCGCACGGTCGATCTGCCTGAAGAACGAGCCAATGACCGGGTTTTTTTGAAAGGGGATCGTGGTTGCGGGATCCAGACGTCCAAAACCGTGCGGCCGGCTTGGATTGTCCGTAACCACTTTACCATATTCAATAATCAGGCGGGAGGTGGCCCCGCTTGTGTATTCGCGGTGGATAAGCATGTTGGACGCGACTTCACGGAAAATGACGTCCCGAATACTTCGACGCTCTATACCCTCCAGGTAGAATGGATCCGGTAGATGTTTCTGGATGAAAGCTATGATCCGGTCATAACTGTCGATCAAATTGGTGCAAACGAGATCCCGGTCATCGTAACGATCCACGTTGACTTTGCGCAGAATCAGGTCGGTACGGTGAGGTGGGCAAACCTGGAGGATCAGCCCATCAGGCGCCAAAAGCATCACCCCTGCAAGCGTAATCCCCAGATCTCCGGTCTCAGGGTGCCTTTGATATAGCTGGGCGCTTTTGATTAACTGAACATCATCCAAGGCGCCCCATGGATGATGTGGTTTGTTGATGCGCACATATCGTCGGCAGCGCTCAATCAGATCCGCTCGCAGGTCGCCAGGCTGAATCCAGGGGTACACTCGGTTTTCACTGTAATTGGCCTGCTTGCGTTGATACAGTTGTGCCACCTGAACGGTATTATCGGTAATGTCGAGATCACCGTCCTCATTGCGGTCATAAATGCGGCCATTACACCGGTGAACCTGGGAACTTTCCGGAACGTAAATCCGAAGAATCGGTTTCCCTCCCAGCGTCATTTCATCTACGGAAAGATAGGCGGGCGGGTGCAGCTTCTGCGGATTGTTGATGGCAGTCACGAAGTCCTTTTTCATCTGTCCGATGGCACCGGGGGCAATGCCTATGACCTCTCCCGAATCCTGAACACCGAACAGAATCGTCCCGCCATGCCGATTCAAAAAGGCGCAAACTGTCTGATAGACATCCCGGCTGAGACTGTTCCGGCAGGTTTTGAACTCGGTCGAAATGCCTTCACCCTTGCGGATTAGTTCCTTCAATTTGCGTTCATTTGCGTTCATGCGTGGTATCACGATCCAGCTTCCCTGACCTGTTCCTCTATAAACCGCTGCATATCCTCTTTCTTCGGGAGCTCAAGCTGGTATTTTGAAACGAAAAGACCGTTGTCCATGCCGGCCAGGGCATATTCTACCAGGGCCTGATTCTTGTCCGTGCAGAGGAGGATACCGATGGGCGGGTTATCGCCTTCTATCATCATGTTTTTTCTGTACCAGGTCACATAGGTATTGAGCTGACCGATGTTCTCATGGGTAAACCGTTCCAGCTTCAAATCCACGAGGATATGACACTTGAGAATACGATGATAGAACACCAGGTCAACAAAGAAATGGTCATCGCCAATGAGGATCCTTTTTTGCCGCGCCTCAAAACAGAATCCGTGACCCAGTTCAAGCAAAAATTCCTCAAGCTTGTCGATGAGCTGATCTTCGAGCTGGGATTCACTCATCACCTCTTTGGCTTTGAGCCCAAGGAATTCAAAAACATAAGGGTCTCGGATGGCCAATTTCGGCTCAGCGGCTTCCGCACCCTCCTGGGCGAGGGCCGCCAGTCTTTTCTTGTCCTTCGATAACCCGGATCGTTCATAATAGAGGCTATTGATCTGCCGCTTCAATTCCCGAACCGACCAGTTGCCCCGGATGCATTCGATTTCGTAAAAGATGCGCTTTAAAGGATCTTCGATCTTTATTAGCTCTACAAAATGGGTAAAAGACAACCTGTCGACAAGTTTGTCCCCGGAAATGCGCAATTGTGGGGACGGTGTGCCCACAATATCGAATTCGTGGGTTACTGAAAGCGCAGGCAATTCGGAAATCAGTGATTTCCCTTTTCCCAATGTTCCGAATTTGGAAATCAGTGATTTCCGAATGTGCGGGTAAGTGGTATACAGCTGGCGGCAAAGACGCAGGTATCTAGCGGTATAGGAATTGTCGAGAGATTGCTGCAACTCCTTCCCCAAATATTCAAGGAATTGGGCTCCATATGCCGCCCGATCCGCTCCGTTCTGTTCATATTCCCGGATATAACAACCGATCGCCCAGTTTCTCAACGTCAGGCTGATATTGACAGCCCGCCCTGCCTGAGCAGCCATGTATTCATGCGTTTGCCGGATGGCGGTGACCAGGTTTTCAAAGTCCCATTCGCGTGCATTCGTGTCCATTCGCGGTTCCTATTCCAGAACGATCCGGACCTTGCTTGGTTCTTTGCCCCTGGTCAGCCCATCCAGGTATTCCTCGAACCGTTTGCGCATCTCCCCAAGGGTAGCCGGGGAGCCGCCCGCGAGTAGAGCGTCGCGCAGGTCACCGATTTTTACAGAGACCCTGGCCAGCCCGGAGAGGACCTCCTGCAAGGCGTGGATAAAATCCTGGTCGAGATCATCCGGCAGGCTCCGCTTCTTAATAAAAAGATCCACCAGTTTGCGAGGCTCAGGCTTGAGCAGGCCTAAGTTGCCCCTGGTGGTCGGGTCTTCGAGATTGGCGAGCAGCGTCTGGGTCCAGTTCTCAACCAGTTTATCGAGTTCGCTGTCCAGGGCGTTCAGCATCGCTGCTGCCGGGGGGCCGTTGGATTCCGAGATCGGCTTGAAGCCGCAGTGCGGGCAGACCGGCGATGCTTCCAGTTCCTGCTCGGTAAGGGCAAAGCAACTCTTCAGCCCAGCCAGGCGGTTCTGAAAGTCCGACAGTTGCTGGCGCGGCATCAAATCGATGGTGGAGAGCTTCTGTAGGTCCTTGAGCCGTTTATCGCCCATGAGCTGGGCCTTGCGCTTATCCTCGTTCACGCCGAGACGCGCCCTGGCATGCATGGACAGGTAGGCCAGCAGGTAGGCTTTCTTGAGGTCGCCAAGCCTGCGCTGGGTCTGCTGACGGAATGTCGCCGTGGCGCGCTTGACCGCGTCTCCGATCTGGGCGAGGACCTCGTCCCGGGCCGTCTTCACCTTGTCGATCCATTCGTGGCCGGTGGGCAGAACAGCCTCGGCGGTCGAGATGTACGAAGCCGTGGTCCCGAGATCGACCACCAATTCTTCAAGCGCTTTTGTCTCAGCAAGACAATTGAGCCCGGCCCTATGGGACGTTACCTCTGAGACGTCGTATCGAAAGTTCTTGAGTTTGCCAGTCGTCGTGTAGGCTTGCAGGGATTCAAGGAAGGTCTTGGTCTCGTCAAGTTTGGCGCGCAGATTCTTGACCTCGTCTTCGGCCAGGAGGCTGCGGCCCCAAAAAAACAATCCCGTTTGCAGGTTCTGCTGAACAAGGACCAGCCGTTCCACGGTGGTGGTGACGGCCTTCTGCAGGTCCTGAACCGGCTCATCTTTTCCCTGGGTCACCAGTTGGGCCATGCCAGGCGTGAGTCCGAGCAGTTCGAAAAGCACCTTAAGTGCTGGGATATTCCATTCTTTGGGCCTCTCGATGTGCTTGAACTGGGTCAGCTCGTCGATGCCGGTCCCGGCAAGTTGGGGCAGGCCCGTGGCATCAAACTTCTTGCCCGGGATTGCAAGCACCAGGTCTCCGGAATACACCAACGCGGCAAGGACAACGGCAACCCATTCCGGCTCCAAACGGTACCGGTCTTTATCCATGTATTCCAAACCCTTGTCTTCCTGAATCAACTCGGAGCGGCTGACTACCTGTCCCTGGCCCTTCTTCTCTGCGACGGCCAGTATGTGCTTGGCATATTTCGACCGATACGGATCGAGGCGATCGCCGTCGAAAAGATCGAGTGCATCCAACACCGCGGTGGCCTGCTTGGTGCGGCTCTGTCCGGCGATGAACCGAAGGGCGTCCTGGCCGGCCTGGGCACGGTTCGCTCCGGTAATAAGCACCGAGAAGAAAGGATATTCCGGGGCCTGCTCTTGAAAATGGGGTCCGAGACAGATGCCCGCGATGGTGTTTACAAGGTCGCGGAAGTTGATTCGTTCATGAGAACCGATACCCGAGAGGTCCCGTATGGACTTGCCCTTGGCCCATTCGGTCAGGGATCTGCCACGTCCCTGATAGGTAAGCTCGAAGGCCGTGGCCATATTTTTCTGGAGCCATTGAACCAGGTCACGTAAGAAACCGGAGGCCTTTGACTCGTAGGTCGCTTTGGCGTGACCGGAAGAGGTGGAGGCCATGTCCAGGGCCGCAGCGTAGTTTCGAAGTGCAGCGCGGAATTCCTCGTCCGTGGCTGCCAGGCGCAGGAACAGCTCGTCAGATTTCTTTTCGTCCTTGAAGTGCGGCGCGTCAAAGGGTTGCATAAAGTAAAGGTAGAAATCCCGTGGCGGCACGGCCGTTGAGCGCTCGTTGGGCGCGCCAAAGAAGAGGTATCCCTGGCGTGCCGCTTTATGCTCCAGCCATTCAAGCTCGTGCTGCCAGATCTTGTAGCCTGTCACGTAGGTCTGGTCGGTGCACTCCATGACCCGCCGGAGCGCCTCGTAATAGTAGCGGTCAAGCTCCTGGTCCTCGAGGCTGTCAGCCCGATTGCGGATCTGGGCATCATAATCTACGGTTTTCTTTACATCGAGATAAAACTGACCGCTTAAACGCCCCTTACTATCTGTTTCTGTGGCGGAAATAAACTGGCCATTAACTGATTGGCTAATGACGCGTATCGCCGATTCCACCTCACCCCTGAGATCATCTGCTGGATCACCGCCAAGTTCAGCAGCTATTGGATCAAAAAGACATAACGAGTCTCTGAGAGCCTCAGCGTTGAGACCGACTGGTGTTTCAATGCTACCAACAGTCAGTCGGTGGAGGCTGAGCCCGTGGATAATTCTCCTTGCAAAATCCTTGTTTCTGCCTTTCGGGTAGTTGCTCTCCATCAGCCCTTCGAGTTTCAAACTGCAATCAATGACCTCTCGTATCTCAGGGATGGCGCGATAGGCCGAATTGTCCTTTAGGGTCGTCCAGTAAACATCATAGGCGATGACCCCGGGCCGCTCGTCGGGCACGTCTTGGCCTAGCAGCTTCTTCATGGCCAGCGACAGGGTCTTCAGCACCTCGCGTTTTTCCACTGCAGTGACTCGTTCGAAGGTGTCGATGTAGTCCGGGTGCACGGGGAAGAGGCGCACGAACTCGTCCATGCGCTCACTCATGCGTCCATAGAATTTGGCGAAGGGGGTCAGATACTCCCGAATTTTAACCTGCTGGTCGGCGGTCTTCCTGAGGAGACGCTCGGCTACCACAAACTTGACATCCTTGCGGGCGATGAGAATTTGCTCGAAGCGGTCTTTTACGCGGCGAACGCTGTCGGCCACAAAGGAGAAGCGAGGGCTGTCAAAAATGGCTTCCTGGACACCGGCGATGAAGCGAAATTTCAGGTCCTTGCAGACCTCGCCGATCTCCCGCAGGAAGTTTAGGTCCAGGATCAGCTCCTGATCCTTACGGGTGCGCAGGTGGTCGAGCAGCTCGTCCACCACAAGGAGCAGACCGTGGTCGGGATACCCCTGATGGAAGACGGTCATCAGCTCTTCGAAGGCACGTTTGTTGCTCACCACCTTGTCCGCGGGCGGGAAGGAGTAAGACACGCCCATGGAATCCAGATGCTCCTCCAGTTCGGCCACGAGGATGTCGCGCAGGGACATGGTGGTCGACCCAATTTCAGTTCGGACCACCTTGAATCGCCCGCTGATCTTTTCCGCGGCCCTGGCCACGCCTTTGTCGTTCAGATGCGTCGCGAGATCACTGTTTTCAGCAAGGCCGGAGATCACGGACATGAGGTGCGATTTCCCGGTGCCGTAGTTGCCGACGACCAACAGCCCCTTGTTGTCCATGGGCTGATCGAACTGAAGCTGAGGGACAACGAGGGTAACCAGCTTCTCAGCCATCTCCTCTGAGATGACGTAGGTCTGGACAAGCTGGTGGGCGGCAGCGGCCTCGTCGGCATCCCGTAACTGAACCACAGACTCGATAGGCTCGAACTGGATCAGGTCTCCGTATTTCATCTAAAATCCTCCACCGCGAATGGACGCGAATAAACGCGAATATGCTATGTTCTGACTCGGATAGCCGGGAACAAAAAAAACGGCTAAACGCCGATGACAACCGCCGACGCTAAAAAAACCTTAATCACACCCCAACAGGAACTTTCCCTCATTGGCGTCCATTCGCGTTCATTCGCGGTTCGCTTCAATGACCATCAGGTCTCGCACAGGATACCGTCTATATTCGGGATGGTCCGGCCTTGCATAGACCAGATGCCCACCTGAAATAACGCCACCCCAGGCAACTACGACTGTCTTGTTCCGTGAAAGCCCTTGTAACAGCCGGAGGGGGTCCTGCTTGAGAGAGACATCGAAAAGGACCTCGATGTTGTCGAGTAAAACCACGTCGGTTGCGGCCGCGCCGACAATCTCCGAGAGAAGGCGGGGCAACTGCAATGCCCGTTGACGCTCGGTGAGATCGAGCATGCAGCGAGACAGATCGAGGTTGACATTGACAATTGGAGCTGACGTGCGCTCGCGAACATCCTGAAGCGCGGCGGTCTTGCCTGAGCCGGCGGGGGCCACCAGCATGACGAGACGGTGATATAGCGCGGCCGCCTGGCCGATGCTTTGAATAAGTTTATCGACAACCGGTTCCGACATTATTGTCCCCTGTTCGCGGCCATAATCGCTGCTGTTCCGCCTTCTCAATGACGGCTGTGGCAGATAAAATCCCCATAGGCCGCCTCACTGTGTGTTTTATCGCTCTCCCCGCGCAAGATATAAAACCCCGACCTCCGTTTATCCGGAGCATCGGGGTTCATGGGCGCTTTGGGAACATTTCCATTCCTCTTTCCCTCTTAGGGTTGAAAAAAGGACAGTGGAGAAGGACAGTGGAGACTGAATTCTGAAATAATTTCATAGTCCTTCATGCCGGAGATGTCAATCAAAACGGGGCCATCTTAGCATAGGCGTTTGTCAGATACGGTCACAAACTCGGAGCTTTTTTCAGAAAAATGCATTTTTTTTGATATTTTTTTGAGAAAGAGGTTACAATTTTTGTTGATAAATCGATTTAAATTATTTTATTTTATCTAAATCTAACTCTAAAAGAGGAACAGCCCTCTGTCGAAACGCGAAATGGGAAGGAATTCGGCCATGGCGTCAGAACGAAAGTGGAAGATCTCCGCCAGGGAGGCATTATGAGACGGGAGGGGAATCTGAGATTCGCTGAAATGAAGAAAATAAGACCCGTCGAATTGTTGTTCCCCTTTCTGGAAAATCCGCTTGACTCTTCCTTTACGGCTCTTTATTTTAGGATTTGGATTTAAGATAAAATAAAAGTGATTCTTATTTTAGGTTCGGATCAATGAAGCGAGAACTCCAAGGTAGATATATCACCATATCGACGGTGGGTGAAAAGGTACAGGCCTTCGTGCCGGCGCCGCTGCCACCGCGTCCGAATATCGACTGGACCCCGGAGCTGCGCAGCAAGTTCGACCAGGCGCTGCTGGCGCTCGGACGGTTGGACAGCGTCTCAACCCTGCTGCCGGATACCACCCTGTTCCTCTACATGTACGTCCGAAAGGAAGCGGTCCTCTCCTCCATGATCGAGGGCACCCAGTCGTCGCTGTCCGACCTGCTGCTGTTCAAACTGGATCAAGAACCGGGTGTGCCGCTGGATGATGTGCGGGAGGTCAGCAACTATGTCGCGGCTCTCCACCATGGCTTGCACCTGCTTGAAAAAGGGCTACCGCTATCGTTCGGTTGTTCCGCGAGATCCACGGCGTTCTGCTGACCAGGGGCCGGGGAAGCAAACAGACCCCGGGGGAGTTCCGGCGCAGCCAGAACTGGATCGGCGGCGCCCGGCCGGGCAATGCGGCCTTTGTTCCGCCCGCGGCCGAAGAGGTTATGGAGTGCATGGACAAGCTCGAACGCTTCCTCCACGACCAGCCCGAGCCAACCCCGGTGCTTCTCAAGGCGGCGCTGGCCCATGTGCAGTTCGAGACGATCCATCCGTTTCTGGATGGCAACGGCCGTCTGGGGCGTCTGCTGATTACCCTTCTGCTATGCGAGCAGAAGGTGCTTCGGCAGCCCATGCTCTACCTGAGCCTCTATTTCAAGATGCACCGCCAATATTACTACGAGCTGCTTAACAATGTCCGTCTGACCGGCGACTGGGAATCCTGGCTCGATTTCTTCGCAGACGCGGTTATCGTCACCGCCACTCAAGCAATGGAAACCGCTCAGCAGCTCCTTGCCCTGTCGAACCAGGACCGTGATAAGATCAGGGGCCTCGGCCGGGCGGCCACATCCACCCTGCAAGTCCATCGGGCATTGATGGAGCATCCCCTCGCCACTTCGGGGTCACTGGTGGAGAAGACCGGCATCACCCCGGCGACCGTCAACAAGGCACTCGGCCACCTGGAGCAGCTCGACATTGTCAAGGAGCTAACCGCTCAGAAGCGCAACCGCCTGTTCAACTACGCGGGCTATATCGAGATCATGAGTCGCGGCACTGAACTGCCGGGTTGAGATACTACAGAGAAACCCGCGCATCTTCCCCTCTCGGCTGGCGTCTCCGCGGGCATGCTTTTGTCGCAAAGGGAGGAAAAGTCTGGGTTCTCGCTATCCCTCAGGACAAGGGGACAATGCACTCCCGCATCAGGCGGATGGTCTTTTCATAGTCATCGCTGTAGAAAATGGCGGAACCGGCCACAAAGACATCCGCGCCTGCGGCCGACACCCGGCTGATGGTATCCGGACCGATGCCCCCGTCTACCTCGATCTCCAGGTTTAGCCCAAGGTCTTCCACCATCCTTCTCAGTTTCTGGATCTTCGGGATAACCTCCGGAATAAAGGCCTGGCCTCCAAAGCCCGGGTTCACGGTCATCAGAAGGACCATGTCGAGATGGCTCAACACATATTCAAGTGTATCTAACGGGGTAGCCGGGTTGAGGGCCACCGCCGGCCTGACCCCTTGGTCGCGAATAAACTGGATGGTCCTGTGAAGATGCGTTGCCGCCTCTGCATGCACAGTGATAATGTTGGCCCCCGCCTCTGCAAAGTCCTTTATGAAATCGTCGGGCTCAGAGATCATCAAATGCACATCCAGGGGGAGATCGGTAATGCTTGAAGCCGCCTTTACAATCAGGGGGCCGATGGTAATGTTGGGCACGAAATGTCCATCCATTACATCCATATGAATGTAGTCGGCCCCCGCCTTTTCCACCTTTCGAATCTCTTCACCCAGGCGGGCAAAGTCCGCAGACAATATGGATGGCGCTATCTTTCCCATGTCATTTCCTCCAATCAGCCGTTGGTCATTGGTCATTGGGCACTGGGTATTGGGCATTGGTGGTTCGATTGTCATTCATTGTCATTCAATGGTCATTCGGGGATGACTACTTATCGCCCATTGTCTACCGCCTGCTGGCCCTTGGGCGTTGGACTTTCGAAAAAGGGCTCCAAAAAACCCCTCCATCCCATGGACATGGGGAAAGGTCCTGAAAAAACCATTGTCATCAATCAAATCCGTAGCCCAGCCGGGCACGACCTTTCTGAGTCCCTCTTGAACTATTCCCCGATTTTCCCTGAGAAAGGTCTCGACCACGTCCTCGTTCTCTTCCCGCGAAATCGTGCATGTCGTATACAAAAGCCTTCCCCCGGGTTTGAGGAGGTGAATCGCCTGGTTCAGAATAGCCCGCTGCAGGAGGGCCAGACGCTGGATGTCATCCTTCCCCTTGGTCAACTTTATGTCCGGATGCCGCGATATAACCCCGAGACCCGAACAGGGACCGTCCACAAGGATCCTGTCAAAAGAGGACCTGATCAGAGCGGACAGCGGCCCGGCCGCATCTGCAACCACCGGAAAAATGGAATGCGCCCCCAGGCGGCCTGCGCTCTCTGCAAGACATGCCAGACGGCTTCGCTGTCTGTCAATGGCAACTACCCGCCCTCTGTTTTTCATGAGCGCTGCAAGATGGGTTGTCTTGCCCCCCAGGCCTGCGCACACGTCCAGCACCCTGTCCCCTTCATGAGGATCCATCAGGCGGGAAGCGATCTGTGCTGCCTCGCCTTGTACCTGAAACAGGCCTTCTGCGAAGGTCTGCAGACGGGTTACCGGCCCCCTCCAGTTCTCCACTCTCAGGCCGTCAGGGGAATAGGTGCATGGGCTCACGGATACGCCCTCATTTTCCAACCGCGAGATCAACCCCGCCCGGTCAATCCTCAGGGCGTTGACCCTGACGACACGGTCAGGAAGCTGGTTTCCTGCATCGAGGAGACGCTCCGTTGCCTGGGGGCCCACCTCTCGAAGCCATTTTCTCACCAGCCAGAGCGGATAGGAATAGTAGACAGAGAGATAGCGGTCGCGGTCGGCCACCGGGTCCGGGAAAGGGATGCCCTCCCTCTCCCTGCAGATATGTCTCAGTATTCCGTTGACAAACCCGGCCACGTGACGGTTGCGCAACCCCCCGGCCTCCTTGACCGCCTCGTCCACGGCAGCCCGATCCGGGACCCGATCCATGAAATATATCTGGTAGAGAGCCAGACGGAGGATATTCAGTATAGCGGGCTCGATCTTATCGAAAGAAAACTGAACCTTTTGTCCAATGATCCAGTCAAGCCGAATCCGCCATCGCAAGACCCCCTGTACCAGATGGACCACAAAGGCCCTGTCCCTTTCATCGAGACCGGGATCCCTCTCAAAGGAGTTCTCCACATATCGTTCCAGAAAACCGGGGGAATCGTCCGTGCGATTAAGTGCGGCTAATGCGAGGTCCCTCGGCGTCACAGGCTCATGTCTCCAGAAAGGTCTGTATCCCCTTCTCCACAAGCTCCATATCCACATCCGTATCATAACAGGGACCGAACGGTCTTCTGTTGAATATGCCGAAGACAGGGATGGGATAGCTGTCCTGAATACCGCTGGAGAGGTCCCGTTCGCACGCCACGGCAATAATTACCTTTGGCCTCTTTTCGACCACAATTTTTCGAGCCAGGGTCCCGCCGGTGGCCACTGCAATAGGCACCTGGTAGGTTTCAGAAAGGGTCACGAGATCCTTAATTTTGCACTTGCCGCATTTTTTGCAGTTCTCCACCTTCCCGGTAATTCGGACCTTGCATTCGTGGTTCTGAAGGCAGTGGGGGAGCAGGATGAGGAGCTGATGGGGCTTGACCTTCTTGGCATCAGCCAGCACCAGTCGGTTGTTGATAGCTACAAAGGATCTTCGAATGTCTTGTTTGCTGATGCCAAAGCATCTTCCCACACCCACCAGGAGGGGAAAGAGTTCCCGTATCACCACCCCGCGAATGCGCCGGTTGAAGAAGAGATTTTTCCCGCGAATAATGGTCAATACAAGGGTCAGGGCGCCGCCGAGACCAAAGAGGACCAGACAGGCCAGGGCGATGGCCAGCAAGAGGGGGAGGCTTGGATGGATATTCTCGAGGCCTACATAGGGGACCCACCACGCCAAAAAGGCAACACCCACCAGGACCACACAGGAGACCAGCAGAAGGAAGATGAAGATCCGCTTTTTCGGTCTATCCACATTCGGATCGCTTTCCTCTCTCCTGGCCGCCATCGGGAGAATACGGCCTTCCTGTGGCTTCGCAACGTCTTCCGAACCTTTCATAAGACCCAAGCGCCCGAACAGCTTAGAAATTCCATCATTCCCAAATTCCTCAATCCCTAAATACCCAACACCGTTCCCTCATCTATGGGAAACCCCCGCAGAAACTCGAATGCGGCGAGTCTTCGCCGACCTGGGGCCTGGAGTTCCCGGATCCATACCCTCCCCTCCCCGGTTTCTACCAGAAGGCCATCGGCAGAACGGCCTGTCACTCTGCCGGGAACACCCTTCGCGGAAGTATCAGGCCGCCCCGGTTTTTCAACCCTTGATGAAAAAAGCTTGATCTCTTTGCCCCCGGCAAGGGTCGTCGCGCCGGGCCATGGATCCAGCCCTCGAATCAGGGCTGCTATGGATCGGGCCGATCGATTCCACACAATCCTGGACATGCCCCTATCGATCTTCGGGGCATAAGTCGCCAGGGCGTTGTCCTGGGCCCTTTCGATCAGTCCATGGGTTGCCAGTCCTTGAAGGGTCTTCACCAGCACATCCCCTGAAAGACGTGAAAGTCGGTCATGCAGTTCCCCGGCCGTCTCGTCGGGATCGATGGCCACCGCCTCCTGGAACAGAATGGGGCCGGTGTCGAGACCTTCATCCATGCGCATGGCCGTCAGGCCCGTCTCAGACGCGTCATTGATGATGGCCCACTGGATCGGAGCAGCCCCCCGATATTCCGGCAGGAGGGACGCATGGATATTGAGCGCTCCCCAACGGGGAATATCCAGAAGGATCTTTTTTAAAACCTGGCCGAAGGCTACGACGATCAGGAGATCCGGATTCAACTCTTGAATTGACGTGCAAAAGGCCCTGTCCGATGCCTTTTCAGGCTGAAAAACAGGAAGGTCGAGCCGTCGAGCCGCCGCTTTGACTGGCGGGAAAACCAGTTTTCTGCCGCGCCCGCTGGGACGATCCGGCTGCGTCACGACGGCCTGGACGCGATATCCCTGTTCAACCAGTTTCTCCAGCGAAGGCACGGCGTAGTCGGGGGTGCCCATGAAGACGATTGCAGGATCGAAGGGAAGCCCTTCTTTAAGGTTATTGGTATTGTCGTTCACTTAATAACCTATTGTTCTTTAATCATTTTCATTATTTTCTTCTTATACAGCGCCCGCTTCAAACTGCTGATATGATCAATAAAGAGGGTCCCGTTCAGATGATCCACCTCGTGCTGGAGACATACGGCCAGCAAATCTTCGGCCTCGATATCCGAGGGGTTGCCATGCCGGTCAAGCCCCCTGACCTTTACCTGGCCTTTCCGGACGACCTCAGCAGAAAAATCGGGAACGCTCAGACATGCCTCGTCCCATTTTATCTGGGACTCGCCCAGGATAACCTCGGGGTTGATCAGGACTGCCGGGTCCCTTCCCCGTTCGCTGGGGTGGCGGTCAAATACAATAACCCTTTTCAGCACGCCCACCTGATTTGCAGCAAGTCCAATGCCGGGGGCCGCGTACATGGTCTCTATCATCCAATCGATCAGACGTTGCAGGTCTTCATCAATCTCCCGTATCGGTTCGGCCGGTGTTTTGAGAACCGGGTCGGGATAGGTATAGATTTTCATCTCATGTTCAGTGTCTTCCATCACCCGTTCACTCGCTCTGTCTCCATTCGATAGTGCGTGGCAAGGGCTGCACGATCCGCCGAGACGCGAGGCAGCCCCGGCTTTCCCTTCCACATGCGTGTCATACTATACACTATGCAGAAATAAATCAAGAAGGACCGCGACAAAAGCGACAGGCGCCTGCGCTAAGCCCTTGACTTTTGGGCGTCCCCTCTCTATCAATGGGCATGCTGAAACGAATGGTTGAATTCATGTTTGAGGTGGGCATGCTCAAAAAGACCCCCCGCACCGGATACCAGTTTTTAGGCACCGGCGGGGAATCTGTGGCAGACCACTCTTTTCGGACGGCCGTCATCGGATATGTCCTGGCATCCATGCATCCTGAGGCGGACCGCGAAAAGGTGATCCTCATGTGCCTGTTTCACGATTTTCCTGAAGCCAGGACTGGCGACCATAATTATGTGAACAAGAAATATGTGGTTGTTGACGAGGACAAGGCCATTCAGGACCAAGTGACGGGCCTTCCTTTTGGCGACGAGGTCTCATGTCTCCTTCGGGAATTCAACGCGATAGAGACCCTTGAATCCCGCCTGTCAAAAGATGCCGACCAGCTCGATCTCATCCTCGAACTCAAAGAGCAGCTCGACCTGGGCAATCGCCATGCTGAAGAATGGCTCTCCTTTGCGCTGAAAAGGCTCCTTACCGAAAGCGGAAAACGCCTGGCCAGCGAAATCATGACGACCGAAAGGGATTCCTGGTGGTTTGACAAAAAGACAGACTGGTGGATCAACGGCCGTCAAGACAGTTAGTGCTCTTATTCCATAAAGCACTTTTGCGGCTTTGTAGCGTTGTGTGAGTCCCGAGCGGGATTGGTTGCGGCTAACCCCGCACCTACAGAGACAGATCCAACGGGAAAAGGATTGAAGCGGTATGAGGAAGACGATTTGCACAGGAATCGCCCTTGCATTCATTCTTCTGGGCAGTATCTCCGCTAATTCTGCACAACATCGCACGGTTCAAAAATGTGTGGAAGTCAAACTGACTGAGATCAACCAGAAAATCCATCGTTTAAAGTCGAAATGCACCAGTGAACTGAGGTATATCAATAAGTGCATTAGGAATCCGGATAATGCCAGGGGCTCTCGTGACCGATCCCGAAGCAAGGGCGACTGGATCAAGCTCAAAAAATCGGTTGAAGGCCGCTGCGAAATGGAACTGGCAGCGTTGAACCGCCAGAAATCGGAAGTGTGGACGCTTTGCAAGAGTATGGAGGATAGCGAGCGGATAAGCGATTTGCTGGGCGCCACGTGGGAAGAAAGCGAGACAGGCATAGGGGGTGTATGGAAAAGGAGAGGGAAATCGAATGTTTTTGATGCAACCTGGGATAATGGCGCCGTGGCGGAGCTAACCATCACCCTAAGCGGAAAAGACGTCAGGATCGTTAGAAAAGACATCCGTGGGCCTAACGCGGGACAGGTGATGGATTATGAAGGCGCCATTTCAGAAGACGGCAAAACAGCGAGCGGGACCATGAAATCCCTTGCCGGCCAGGCGCCATGGTCCGCTGCGATAAGCGAGTGAAGAAGTGACGCATCCGTTTCATTCCTCTGGGTTTCAGGATGCTCCCATGCCGCAGGCTTCCTTGGCGGCCTTGCGGTGAACACCCAGGCCCTGCCAGAACCCACTCAACTATACAGTTGCATGGGTCCACACCCCTGCAGTTCCTCGAAGGCCGTCTAAACCTCACCAGACGCATCGTAGTGGCAAGCGATTCGACCAAGAGCGAGGAGTTATGCGAAGCGCCTACCAAAGAGTAATTGTGAGGTTATTGAAACGTTCGGACGCGAGGATTCAATCTCTTTTCTCCTATCGCCTGCAAATCAGGAACCGGTCGTCAAAGACTGACCCGATCAGGAGTCTGTCCTCGAACACGGCTGCCACGCTGGAGCCTGAAAGGGCCCGCCCGTCGTTTAGATAGACCTCTGTGATCCTGTACGGCGGGCCTCTATTCGGGTCCACCTGAAGGACCTGGGAGGGCGACAGCGCATGGGGGTCTTTTGCGTATTTCACAAAGGTAAGGAGTTTGGGATGGGCCCCAATCCAAAGGGTGCCTGCTCCATCCATCTCGATGTTGTCCACCCCTGTCCTCACGGGAATCTCACCCCTGAGAGAAAGCTCGCCGGTTGACGCATCCCGATCGAACACATACACCTTTTTGGCCACGGTCGCGGCCACATAGAGGACCTTGCCGTCAGCGCTTCGGTTAATCCCGTTGGCATAAGCCAGATTCCCTGCCACCTGACGGAAGCCCTTGCCATCATAATAGAGGACATTGGACCGGGCCAGTTGGAGATAGTCCTCGAGGGTCCGTCCGCATTTGGAAACAGAGCCATGGTCATTGGTTACGTAAAAGGAGTCCCGGGTAACGGGAATTACATCGTTGGGGCTGATCAAGAGGGGGTCCTGGACAGATCTGCGGTGCACGAGCTTCCCTTTCTCCAGGTCAAAGATCTCCACGACATGCCCCTTCCCGGTGTGGTTGACCACAAACAGGGATGCCCCGCTCGACTCATCGACATAAAGCCCGATGCCGTGCGGATGAAACTCCTTCTGAAAATCGGAGGTCAGGTTGACAAGAGCAGGGGATGTGTCAGCAAGGTCATACCCGAGGATGGCCCCCTGCTTACCCCTGTCGCCATGAAACCACGGCCTTCGGTCATCCGAGGAGATAAAGGCGATGCCGGTCTTCGAATGGATGGTGATGTCTTCGGAACTGAGGATGCCTCCGATCGTCTCACACGGACCAGGGCCATGGGGAGCTATGGCCTTGAACTCGCCTGCATCATAAAGGGTCTTGAATACAAGGGCTGCGATGGCCGCAACGACTAAGGCCGGAATGATCCAGAGCATCTTTTTGCGTTTCATGAATCCCCTCCTCCCGGTCGTTGATGCCGCCCAGCATACCGTGGTTTTTAAAAGAGGTCAATGAGATGTCCGATAATTTCAGCGCCGATCAAGCGGACCGCTCGGCTTCCTGTTGACAACCCGGACAACATGTGTAATTAGTGGCTGACGGGAAGTCACGCCTTGGCATGATTCAGCCAAGAAAGAAAGGAGAAAAAGATGGATTTTGAACTCAAGGCTATCGCGATTCAAAAAGAGGAGGACATTAATTTTGTACTGGGGCAATCCCACTTCATCAAGACAATTGAGGACCTCTATGAGGCCATGGTCAACGCAGTCCCCAATGCCAGGTTCGGAGTTGCCTTCTGCGAGGCATCGGTCAAGAGACTGATTCGGGTGACAGGCACCGATGACGATCTGATGGATCTGGCAAGGCAAAACGCACTCGCCATTGGCGCAGGGCATTCCTTTATCATCATGATGAGAGGGTGCTTTCCGATCAATGTGCTCAATGCCATCAAGTCGGTCCCGGAGGTCTGTTCCATCTATTGCGCCACCGCCAATCCGGCGACCGTGATTGTGGCCGAAATGGGGGACAGCCGCGGGATTATGGGCGTCCTGGACGGGCAGGTGCCTCTCGGGGTGGAAGAGGAAGGAGATGTCCTTGAACGAAGGGAACTCCTGAGGAGATTCGGCTACAAGCTTTAACAGACATTTCAGATGGACGCCGGATCGGGTTCTTACAATCCGGTTTCGAAAAGGGGCACGGTCTCGAGGATTGAAGGCGCCTGCCGTCTCTCATCCCGCAACCCCCAACCTTCACCAAACAGACCTGTTTCTGCAGATGCTTTGAAGTGTTTCTTGCGTGGCGCCTTGGGCTCGGGGACCTTGCCCGGCGATGGGGCGGAGGGGGTGCCTGAGTAGCCACGCAATTCTGTCCGTGAAGGTTTGGGCCGAGGGGCAAATGGGAGTTTCGACTGTTCTCAGGTTAGACAGCCTGCCACCAAATCCCCTACCTCGCTGGTGGAATAGCCCATCTTGCCGGCGTCGAGGCTAGCGATCTTTTCCTTGACCACCTTTTTGACCGCGGCGAGGAGCCTTTCCGCGGCCTCCTCCTCACCCAAATATGCCAGCATCATCTGTGCGGCACAGATAGCGGCCAGAGGATTGATCTTTCCCAAGCCCGCATACTTGGGGGCCGAACCGCCGATCGGCTCGAACATGGCGGTCCCTTCAGGGTTGATGTTCCCGCCGGCCGCAATCCCCAGTCCCCCCTGAATGATGGCGCCGATGTCCGTGATAATATCGCCGAAGAGGTTGCCGGTGACAATTACATCGAACTGTTCCGGGTTCTTGATCATCCACATGGAGAGGGCGTCCACATGTTGGTAATTGACCGTGATGTCCGGGTATTCGCTGGCTACCTCGTAAAAGACCCGGTGCCACAGGTCAGATTCGTAGATGAGCACGTTGATCTTGGCGCAAAGGGTGAGCCGCTTCTCCCGATTTCGCTTTCGGCAAAGCTCAAAGGCGTATCGAATGCAGCGCTCCACCCCCTTGCGGGTATTGACGGACTCCTGAATGGCGACCTCATCCGGGCTCCCTTTCTTGAAAAACCCGCCGCCGCCCGCATACATCCCCTCGGAATTCTCTCGAATGACCACAAAATCGATATCCGCCGGACCTTTTCCCTTGAGCGGCGTATCAACCCCCTCAAAGAGGGCAACCGGCCGAAGATTGATATAGAGGTCGAGTTCAAAGCGCAGTCTCAAAAGGATCTCCCTCTCCAGGATTCCGGGGGTGACCTCCGGATGACCGATGGCCCCCAGGAAGATGGCATCCAGGGCCTTCAACGCCCTGATCTCATCATCCGCTACCAACACGCCTTCCCGCAGATACCGATCGCCGCCGATGTCAAAGGTCGTGTACTGGAGATCAAAATCCGATGTGCTGCACACGGCCTTAAGTGCCTTTAGCCCCTCGGCCACCACCTCCGGGCCGGTGCCGTCGCCGCCGATAACCCCAATCCGATACGATTTTTTCATGCGTCTTCTCCCTGCTTCCTGTTCCTGTTTTCAGGCCGCAGGCCCCGGACCGCCGCCCCCGCCCGCCACATCTCCGAATCCCTGATTTCCGCGAGTTCCTTTTCAAGGCCCTTGCGGTAATCCGGGCGGCTGTTCGCATCGAGGACAATCCGGCTCTCCTCTCCCGATACAACACTCTTGTAGAGGTCGTCAAAGATCGGAACCACCGCCTCCCTGAACCGTCCCTTCCAGTCCAGGGCGCCCCGCTGGGCCGTGGTGCTGCAGTTGCCGAACATCCAGTCCATCCCGTTCTCCGCCACCAGCCGGATCAGGCTCTGGGTCAGCTCCTCCACGGTCTCGTTAAAGGCCTCGCTCGGGCTGTGCCCATGGTCTCGCAGGATCGCGTACTGGGCCTCCATGACCCCGGCAAGACACCCCATGAGAACGCCCCGTTCTCCGGTAAGATCGCTGTAGACCTCTTTTTCAAAGGTGGTGGGGA
>CAYLJZ010000047.1:0-21890 GCA_964384085.1 uncultured Desulfobacteraceae bacterium | reverse complement strand
ATGTCGAAAAACAAACCTCCTGTAAGTGTCCACTCCCTCCCGTGACCTTTGACACCCATTTGTCTTTTGTGTAAAAGCCTCTCCAGCGATTTCACCCGGAAGCCATACGGCACAGCGTGTAACACGGTTGTTCTCCTAAAAGATGAGTTTCAAACGCCAACGTTCAATTTCAACGCCACACTTCAAACTTCAAACCTCAGCACTTATATTAAGGAGTGTGCCATGAGCGCAGTCTGGGATCAGGTTAAGGACCAAATCCGGTCGGATCTTCCGAAAAACAGCTTTTCTCTCTGGATCGACCCCATCTCATGCATGGAGGCCACGGGGGCATCCATGGTCCTCGGGTGCCCTAACCGCTTTTCCAGAAACTGGGTCATGGAAAATTACCTGAGCCTGATTCAGGAAAAACTGGAGGCCGCGGGCATGGGCCATATAGCGGTCGACGTCAAGGTCCAGTCCTGCAAACGGGACCCCTCTCCCGCTTCCGTGTCGGCCCACCCCGACCAGTTGCCCCTCCCTTCCATGCCCCGGCGCACCAACCTGTGGCTCAAGAGCCAGTTTACCTTTGACCGGTTTATCGTCGGTCAGTCCAATGAGTTTGCCTATTCCGCATCCCGGAATATGGCACTGGGCCAGCCCTGCGACTTTCAGTCGCTCCTGATGCTCGCCAACACCGGGCTGGGAAAGACCCATCTCTCCCAGGCCATCGGACATACCATCCTCGAAAAGAATCCCGACTCCCGCATCTTCTATATGACGGCAGAGGACTTTGCCAACGAGATGGTCTCCTCTCTCAAGACCGGTCAGATCGAGGCGTTCAAGAGGCGATACCGTCAGGGGTGCGACGTTCTCCTGCTGGAGGAGGTCCACTTTTTAGGCGGCAAGGAAAAGATCCAGGCCGAGCTGGGATATACCCTGGACGCCCTGGCCAATGACAACAAGCGGATCATCTTCACCAGCGCCCTTCCCCCGAAAGATGTCCCCCGCATGTCCAGGGAGCTGACCTCGCGCCTGACTGCGGGGCTGGTAACGACTATTGCCGACCCGGATTACGAGACCCGGGTCCAGATCCTCACGAGAAAGGCGGCGGCCTGTCACCTGAGCGTGTCTCAGGAGGTGATTCACTATCTGGCCGAACGCCTTCGGCGCGATGTTCGACAGATGGAAAGTGCGCTCACGTGTCTCAAGGCAAGGGCCGAGCTTCTGGGGGCGCGGATCGACATGGACCTGGCCAAAGAGGTGGCGGCCGCCCTGGTCTCCGGGGAGCAGATCGTCACCCCGGCGACGATCATCGACATGGTGTGCAGATATTACCGGGTGGAGCCTGAGAAGATCAGTTCTCCGTCAAGGAAAAAGGTCTATGCCTACCCTCGAAACATCTATGCCTATCTGTGCCGTCACTATTCGGACGAGACCCTGGCGGAGATCGGAAAGACCATCAATCGAAGCCACTCCACGGTCCTGTATTGCGTGGAGCAGGTGGCGCACCGGATGAAGACCGACCGCACCCTCAAACACCAGATCGAGTTCCTCTCCGGGCGCATCGAGGATATGAAAAAATGACCAGCGAACTATCCAAGCCGCTCAAGACGATGACGGTATGGGCATGTATCATTGTCGGCGGTCTCCTGACAGCCTCCATCGTCTTCGTCGCTCTCGTCTCCATCTGGGAAGGGTTCAGGCAGATTGATCGCTCCGGTTCCTGGTTCCCCATCATCGCTGGAACGCTCGTCTCCGGCGCGGCCGTGTGGCTCTATGTTCGAGGAGCAAGGGCCATCTACAGCCGTCTTCACAGTGAGGAACTCCTGAATCTGTAAGACCGTTCTTTCGGCAGGACTCTTTGATCTCGACCCCCGCTGCAAGGCCTCATTTGGCCTTTTTATCGTCGTTATAGAAGGATCTCAGAAAATCCTCCTCTTTCGGCGACAAATTAAGTCTGCCGGCGGCCTTCTCGATGAGTTCACCGATCGGATGGCTTTCATCCTCTAACCGGGCTTCGGCAATCCACTTCACTGCCTGGCGAACCTTTTCTCCCTTGGGCTGGATTGTTGCCATCTTTCACTCCTTACGTTTTCTCCTGTTTAAAACTCCCGTTCCGCCTTCAGATCCCTCAGCATGAGTTCCCTTACCGCATCCCTCGGGTCTCTCCCTTCATACAGGATCCGGTAGACCTCCCTGGTGATCGGCATGGCCACTCCCATCTTTAGAGAGAGTTCATAGGCCGATTGTGAGGTCTTGACCCCCTCGGCCACCATCCGCATACTTCGAGTCACCTCCTGAAGGTCCATGCCTGTGGCGACTTTAAACCCCACGCTCCGATTCCTGCTCTGATCACCGGTGCAGGTCAGCACCAGGTCTCCCAGACCGGCCAGACCTGCAAAGGTGTGGGGATTGGAGCCCATGGCTACCCCGAGACGGGTCATCTCGGCCAGTCCCCTGGTAATGAGTGCGGCCCGGGCGTTTTCTCCAAATTTGAGTCCGTCCGATGCACCGGCCGCAATGGCGATCACATTTTTGAGGGCGCCGCCCAATTGGGTCCCGATCATATCATCCCCGGCGTAAACTCTAAAAAAATCTCTGGAAAACAGTTCCTGCAGCGCCTTGGCATGGCCCATATGCGGGCATGCAACCGTCACTGCCGTCGGGTAGTGCTGTGCCACCTCTCTGGCGAAACTCGGACCGGACAGACAGGCGAGTGTCTCCCGACACCTCTCGTCCAGAATTTCCCGGGCCACCTCGGACATGACCATCAGCGTATGATTTTCAATTCCCTTGGTGGCAATGACCATCACTATATTCGAGCGAACAAATGGTTTGATACCGATCAACACTTCCCGAAAGACATGGGATGGAATGGCCAGCACGGCCACCTGTTTATCCCGAAAGGCCTCCTCAAAAGAGATAACCGGCCTCAACCCCTCACTGAGACGGACGCCCGGGAGGAAAACTCCGTTGACCCGCTCATCGAGGATCTGTCTGAAAACCTCCTCTTCCCTGACCCAGAGATCTACCTCAAGGCCCTTTTCAGCCAGAAGGTTCGCCAGGGCCGTGCCCCAGCTTCCCGCTCCTATCACCGCAATTCTGGTTATGCGATCTCCCTCCAACACCTCATCCATCCTCTTTTGTAATCAGGCCTCGTCTTCCATCACCTTTGCGACGGCCACCACCTTCTCGCCTTCTCCCAGGTCAATTAATTTGACGCCCTGGGTGTTCCTTCCTATCACCGAAATATCGCCGGCCCTCAGACGTATAATCTTTCCCTGCCCTGTTATAATCATCAACTGATCCTGATCGTTCACCTGATAGGAATAAACCACCGGCCCGTTTCTTTCACTGGTCTTGATGGTGAGGACGCCCATCCCTCCCTTTCCCTGTCGGGGGTACTCGTCTGTCCTCGTGCGTTTGCCATAGCCGTTTTCGGTGACCGTCAGAATGGTGGCCCCATCGCCGATGGCCTCCATGCCCACCACCCCGTTGCCGGGGGCCATTCGAATGCCGATGACTCCTGTAGAAACCCTCCCCATGCTTCTCATCTCGGACTCCGGAAAACGGATGGATTTTCCCTCGCGCGTGGTCAGAAAAATGTCCTGCTCCCCGCTCGACACCCGTACGGCAATCAATTCGTCACCCTCCCTGATCTTGACGCCGATGGTCCCAACGGACCTGGGATGGCTGTAGGCGGTCAGTTCTGTCTTCTTCACCAGCCCCTCTTTGGTAGCCATGACCACATATTTTCCCTCTTCAAAGTCTCTGACCGGGAGAACGGTGGCCACGCGCTCCCCCTTTTTTAAATCGAGAAGGTTGACGATGGCCTTCCCCCTGGACGTACGGCCTGCCTCTGGGATCTCGTGGACCTTTTTCCAGTAGACGCGCCCCTTGTTGGTGAAAAAGAGGAAGTAATCATGAGAGGAAGCCACAAAAAGGTCTTCGACAAAATCTTCCCCCTCTGGCCTGGCCCCGGTCATTCCCTTGCCGCCCCGGCGCTGGGCCCTGTACAGGCTGATGGGATTTCTCTTGATGTAGCCGTTATGACTGATGGTCACCACCATATCTTCTTCGGCAATGAGATCCTCCATATCGATGTCGTCCACATCTTCGATGATCTCGGTCCTCCGCTGGTCTCCATAGAGTTCCTTGACCTCTCTGACCTCATCCTTAATGATCTGAAGGACCATGGCCGGATTCGCCAGGATCTCCTTGAAGCGGGCGATATCCTTTATCAGATCTGTGTATTCGGCGTTGATCTTCTCCCTTTCGAGCCCGGTCAAGCGCTGGAGCCTCATATCCAAAATCGCCTGTGCCTGGATTTCAGAGAACCCGAACTCCGCCATCAGGCCCCCCTTTGCCTCCTTCGCATCGGAAGAGGACCGGATCAGTTCAATCACCTCGTCAAGGTACTCGAGGGCCTTTTTCAGGCCTTCCAGAATATGGGCCCGGGCCTCTGACTTTTTGAGGTCATAGATGGTCCTTCGAACGACAATTTCCCGCCGATACTTGATGAAATGCTGAATGATCTCCTTTAGCGAGAGGATTTGCGGCCTTCCGTTCACGATCGCCAGAAAGATGATCCCGAAAGATGTCTCCAGTTGTGTGAACTTGTACAACCGGTTCAGGATCACCAGGGCCACGCCATCCCGCTTGACCTCTATGACGATTCTCATCCCGTCCCGGTCGGATTCATCACGGATTTCAGATACCCCGTCGATCTTTTTATCCCTGACCTGTTCCCCCAGTTTTTCCAACAGGTTTCCCTTATTCACCTGATAAGGGATTTCAGATACGACAATCCGCTCGCGGTTATTCGCGAGCTTCTCGATAAAGGCCCTCGCCCTCATCTTGATGATGCCGCGTCCTGTCTCATAGGCATCCCGAATCCCTTTCTTGCCGCAGATAAATCCGGCCGTTGGAAAGTCGGGGCCCGGAACCACCGCCATCAGTTCCCTCAGGCTGACGTCGGGATCGTCGATGAGCCGTTCAACAGCGTGGCAGATTTCCGTAAGGTTATGGGGGGGGATATTCGTGGCCATACCCACGGCAATCCCTGCGGAACCGTTCACCAGGAGATTGGGGATGCGCGCGGGGAGCACCACAGGCTCCAGAAGCGACCCATCGTAGGTGGGAAAGAAATCAACGGTCTCTTTTTCAATGTCTGAAAGAAAATCCTGGGTTATGCGGGCCATCCTCACTTCCGTATATCGCATGGCCGCCGGCGGGTCGCCGTCTACTGAACCAAAATTTCCCTGACCATCCACGAGCGGATACCGAAGAGAAAAACCCTGCGCCATCCTGACAATGGTATCGTACACAGCCGTATCTCCGTGGGGATGGTATTTACCGATAACGTCACCCACGACCCTTGCAGATTTCTTATACGGCCGGTTAAATACATTTTTCAATTCATGCATGGCGTAGAGGACCCGCCGGTGAACCGGCTTTAGACCGTCTCTGATATCAGGAAGGGCCCTCCCCACGATCACGCTCATGGAATATTCAAGATAAGATTTTTTCATCTCATCTT
The DNA here is from genome assembly GCA_964384085.1 of uncultured Desulfobacteraceae bacterium. Classification (GTDB taxonomy): domain Bacteria; phylum Desulfobacterota; class DSM-4660; order Desulfatiglandales; family Desulfatiglandaceae; genus AUK324. Next base: position 16,372 of record CAYLJZ010000047.1, on the reverse strand, counting down.
CTATTTTGACAGACTCAAATGCACCATCTGGAATCATACTGTTTCAGCTCTCCAATCCTCTTCCGCAAGAAACCTTCGCACAGCGCAGACCACCTTTCGGAACACCGCAGCTTCGGCATCCCCTTTCTACTTTGCCACCACTAAATATCCAGCTCCGTAACCTCCAGGGCGTTGTTCTGGATAAACTCCCTTCTCGGTTCCACCATGTCTCCCATCAGTATGGTAAACAATTTGTCCGCCTCCACTGCATCCTCTACGGTCACCCTCAGAAGGTTGCGCTTATCAGGGTCCATGGTCGTGGTCCACAACTGATCAGGATTCATCTCACCGAGGCCCTTGTATCTCTGAATGCTAATGCCCTTTTTCGCCTTTTCCATCAAATCCTTAAGAAGTTGCTCCGGGTCCTCGATTCTATCTTTTTCCCCTTCGGCTCCGGCCCTGTACGCCCCCTTTTTCAGATCGCAGAATTCGGCCCCCAGCTTCAAAACCTCCCGCAGCTCCGGCGACGAGAGGAGTTCCCAGTCCATGTCAAATCTGTGACCGCCATTCTTCTTCTCCATCACTGAGAATTCGTAAAATCCCTCCTCTTCGCCCACTCGAATATCGCTCACCCCGAAACCGTTTTCCTCTAATTTGGCAAATAGGTTCCCCATAAATTCCGAATCCTTGAATTGACCCTTCTGGTTCACCCCGCTCAGAAGGAGAAACTGTATAAATCTGGGGTTGACCCCTCTTCTCGACAGTCTCTCCAGTTTCTCAAAAAACTTAACCAGGCGATTCAGCATGCTGATCAATCGCGCCCCTGACAACTCCTTTCCATCGTCGAAAATAACCCGTTCGCTCTCGGAGACCCGTTTCAGGATGAAATCGTTGAACTCCCTCTCATCCTTTATAAACAGCTCGCTTTTCCTGTCCAGAACCCGGTAAAGAGGAGGTTGGGCGACATAAAGATACCCCTTTTCAATAAGATCCGGCATCTGCCTGAAAAAAAAGGTCAGCAGGAGGGTCCGTATATGAGCCCCATCCACATCCGCATCCGTCATGATAATGACCTTGTGGTACCGAATGGCATCGATATCATAGTCTTTTTCGCCGATTCCCGTTCCCAGGGCCGCGATCATGATCCGGATCATTTCACTCGATATCATCTTATCGAACCTGGCCTTTTCCACATTCAGGATCTTGCCCCGAAGGGGCAGAATGGCCTGGTTCCTTCGGTCTCTCCCCTGTTTTGCAGAACCTCCTGCAGAATCGCCCTCTACAATAAAGATTTCACTCCTGGACGGATCCCTTTCCTGACAATCCGCCAGTTTTCCAGGGAGCGAATGATCCGAAAGAATCCCCTTTCTCCTCACCAGCTCCTTGGCCTTTCGCGCAGCCTCTCTGGCCCTGGCAGCATCAATGACCTTTCCCAGAATTGACTTTATAACGCTTGGATTTTCCTCAAAAAATTTACTAAGTCCTTCATTAACCAGATTCTCCACCAGACCCTTTACATCGCTGTTGCCCAGCTTGGTCTTGGTCTGACCTTCAAACTGAGGTTGCGGCAATTTGACGCTGATAACGGCCGTGAGACCCTCCCTGACATCGTCTCCGGTCAATTTCTCCTTTAAATTCTTGGACAGGGGCGAATTCTGAAGATACTGGTTAATACTCCTCGTAAGGGCGGATTTGAAACCGATGAGATGGCTCCCCCCTTCTCTCGTGTTGATATTGTTTGCAAACGTGAACAGCGTCTCTTTATAGGACGTGTTGTACTGAAACGCTGCCTCTATCACGACCCCGCTTCTCTCCCCTGAAATGAAAATCGGCTTTCCATGGAGGACCTCCTTGTTGGTGTTGAGGTATTCCACAAAAGAGACAATCCCCCCTTGGTACAGGAAGTCCCTCTTCTTGCCGCTCCGCTCGTCCACAATCTTGATACGGAGGCCCTTTGTGAGAAAAGAAAGCTCCCTCATCCGCTGAGCCAGGGTATCGAAATCGAAATCGAGGACCTCAAAGATGGTCGGATCCGGTAAGAAATGAACTCTCGTACCCCTCCGATCTGTTTCGCCTCTTGTCTCCAGTTCCGTCTGGGTCGCCCCTCTCTCGTATCTCTGGTAATAAATTTTCTGGTTCCGGTAGACCTCCACCTCCAGATATTCTGAAAGGGCATTTACTACCGATACCCCCACACCATGAAGCCCGCCCGAGACCTTGTAGGATTTGTTGTCGAACTTCCCTCCTGCGTGGAGTTTTGTCATGACAACCTCAAGCGCGGACATATTGGCGGTATGCATATCCACCGGAATACCGCGGCCATTGTCTCGAACCACCACGCTTCTGTCATTTAAGAGCCTGATCTTAATCTCGTCGCAATACCCGGCCATGGCCTCGTCAATACTGTTATCAACCACCTCATAGACAAGATGGTGGAGCCCCTCGAAACCGGTGTTCCCAATGTACATGGACGGTCGCTTTCTAACCGCCGAGAGTCCTTCCAGGACCTTGATGTCCTCTGCACCGTATGTGCTGTTCTCTTCCATTATCTCAGTGCCCTATTCCTTCGTATCTTGTTCCAAAAAAATAAAAATATTCAACAGATTGTGCAACATTCCACTTTTTTTCGGATACTCTAAGTTAGACCCTCATCGGCATGATCAATCCAATGAAGCCCTCATCTTCGTCCCCCTTGATAACACACGGTCTCGAGTTATCCATAAACTCCATGTGGATCATCTCGCTATTCATTGCCTGTGCCACATCTATGAAGTATCGCGGGTTAAACCCTGCCTCGATCCTCTCACCCGAGTACCTTATCTCTAATTTCTCCTGCGCCTCGCCCAGATCCGGGTTCGCCGAAACCAGGTCCAACACGTCGTTTTCAATCGTTATCTTTACAGCGCGATATCGCTCATTGCTCAGAATCAGCATCTTTCTCATGGCTTCCAGCAGCGAAGACCGCTTCAAAGTTATTGAAAAAGCGGCTTCTTTGGGTATAACCGCCTGATAGTCGGGAAACTTGGCTTCAAGGAGCCGCATAACCAACAACGCATTCTCTTTCTTAGCCACGCAGTCCTTTTGCTTAAACCCGATCTCAATGACACCCCCTTCCGATGCGAGCCTGTTCAGTTCAGACATCCCTTTTTTCGGGATCATCACTCCCTGGGCCAGGTCCAATGCCTCTATACCAGGAATGCATTTATCTATCATCGAGAGCCTGTGACCATCTGTGGATACCATTCTGAGAAAATGCTTTTCACCATAGGACACCCGCTCAGTAAAAACACCGGACAGTTTGAAGCCCGCCTCTTCGATTGTAATGGCATAAATGGTCTTATTGATCATGTCGCCCAGTGTGTCTGCGTCCATTTGGACCATACCAACGCCCTCAGGTTCGATAAATGCCGGAAATTCATCCACCGGAATGCATCCCAGATCGAAGCGGGCAATGCCGTCCGATAAATGGACCCGGCTATTGTCCTTGCTCTTTATAGTAAATGTTTCAGAATTGCTTTCCTTTAGGATTTCAAATAGTTTTCTTCCCGAAACGGTGATGCTCCCCTCCTGAATAACCGTTGCCGAAATGGTTTCCTGAAAGCCGAGTTCAAGATCTGTGGCTGAAAGACGAACCGTCGGACCCGATGCTTCAAAAAGTATGGTAGAGAGAACAGGCATGCTGCTCTTTTTCTCGATGATGCTCTGAACCCTTGATACAGATTTGAGGAGATCTGACCTGACGATTTTTATTTCCATTTTTTCCTCCGGGAAATTGGGGTTTTTTTTATTGAATGTATTCAAAAAACAATAACACTAATAAGGAATGTCTAATTGTCAATTATTTAGCTATCTCTATTAAATGACATATAAAAATTTATAGCAAATTTAAACTGTCATTCAAATTCAATGACGCCGCTTCCATTGTTACATTTAAAAAATGCGTTTTCGACCTTTTTTGAAATCGATTTGAACACGTTTTAACATCGAGTCTCCATAGAGTGGAAACGCGCAAAAAGAAAGCATAATGGAGAACCTGCAAAGGCGTAACGACTCGCCGGTTGGATACAGCATCCATCAGACGAGAAGTTTCTGTATCGCATCGATATCTCTCGATACCCGCTCATTCTGAGTTCTGGCCTTTCGAACAGATTTTTCTGCATAAATGACCGTAGAATGATGTTTATTACCGAATGCAGATCCTATCTCTTTTAAGGAAAGAGGGGTCAGCTGCTTAGTGAGGTACATTGCTGCCTGTCTTGGATATGAGAAGGCTCTTTCTTTTTTATCGGATAAGAGGTCGCTTAACGATATATTGAAATATTTAGCCGTGACGGATTGAATGTAATTAATATCGATGTAAGTCGAACGAGAAGTTTTTTTAATGATAGATTCCACTGTGGAGATGTCTATCGGATTTCGATAAGAAGAAACATATTCTTTTATCGTGACGATGTTCCGAGAAACGGTCTTCATATCATCCGTCGAGTTTGCCAGGAAAAAGGACACGTCGTCAGGAAAGGTCAGTTTTTGATTTCTGGCCATTTTTTTAATGATTTTGACCTTCGTCCTTTGATCCGGAGGATGGATTTCTGCTATAAGGCCCCATTCGAGGCGTGAGCGGAGTTGAGGAAGAAGATTGCGAATCTTTCCGGTGGGATACGCAGATGTCACCACTAACTGCCCGTTTGATTCAAGCAACGAATTGAAGAGCGCCAATAATTCTGTTTGAGGTTGATAGTGCTCGGCGAGGAGGTGGATATCATCCACCAAAAGAAAATCGCCGGTATCGCCTGTCTCCCAGAGAGGGTGGGTTTGTTGGGGCTCGGGAGTGGACGAAACCTCATTGACAAATCGATCGGCTGAAAGGTAGATGATTTTGGTACTGGGATTGTTTTGAAGAGCGAGGTTTCCGACGGCATTCAGAATATGGGTCTTTCCAAAGCTTAGTCTGCTGTAGATATACAGGGGATTGTAATTGGTGCCGGGTTGTTGTGCAACGTTCATAGCTGAAGACGAGGCAAGACGGTTGCTGTTGGCCGTAATAAATTCCGCGAAGGTGCTCTTTGGGTTGATCCCATGAAGGGAGAGGATGTTGCGGCCCTTGACGTCTTCGTCGGTTTGTGTTTTTATGGGATAGGGTGGATCGGCATAGGTAAAAAGGACCTTTGGAATGGTGTTCAAATTGTCTCTCAAAATGGTTTGAATCTGCTCCGTATAGTTTTCTTTCAGCCAGTGAGCAATGAATTTGTTTGGGACCTCGATGACAGCCTGGCGGGGATTGATTTCCTTGAGCGATGTGCGTGACAACCATGTCTGAAAGTCACCGTACCGGACCCCTGTCTTGAAATCTGCTTTAATTTGGTCCCATATTTTAGTTTTTAGTGTCATGGCAAATCGTTAAGGACTGGTGATGTAACTTCCCAATAAGTTCGGTTAGCTACCATACGACAATACACAAGATATAGTAAAAGAGAGCGATATTGGTTATTGGAGCTTGGGCATCAGCCTTTTATTAAATTCTGAGGGACAAATTCCCCCGAATTCATTGAGAAATTACGTGCTGATCGGTTTTTTTTAAATCAATACATACTATTAAAATATTGCCTAAATATCAATTAAAATCGTCTTTGACGAATGAGGGGGGAAAAATCATGGCCTATTCGATCGCCCTTGCAGGTAAGGGGGGGACAGGAAAAACAACCATCGCTGGAATGTTGGTTAAATATCTCGTGGAAAAGGGGAGGACACCGGTCCTTGCCGTAGATGCAGATGCCAATGCCAACCTCAACGAGGTCTTGGGGCTGAAGGTTGATGAAACCCTGGGAGACGCACGGGAGCAGATGAAGAAGGGGGCTTCAAGTGGCATGACAAAAGATATTTTTATGGAAATGAAGCTCCAGCAGGCGGTCGTAGAGGCCGACGGCTTTGATCTCATCGTTATGGGGAGGCCTGAAGGCGCCGGCTGCTACTGCGCGGCCAACACCCTCTTGACCCAGTCTTTGGAGAGACTCATTGAAAATTATACCTCCATTGTAATGGATAACGAGGCTGGCATGGAACATATGAGCAGGTTGACGACCAATAATTTCGACATCCTCCTCGTCGTCTCCGATCCTACGCGGAGGGGCCTGCAGGCGGCTGCCAGAATTGTTGAACTCGCCGATAAACTGTCGCTCCATATTGGACGCAAGGTGGTTCTGGTCAACCGTTTTCGGGCCGATCAGGCCAAAGGTCTGGAGGAGGCCCTCGCTGAATACAAACTCGATTTTGTAGGGACCGTCCCTGAGGATGCCGATCTTCAGAAATTCGATCTGGAGGGGAGACCTACCACAGAGCTCGGGATGGAGAACAAGGCGGTATCGGCTGCCTACCGAATATTTGATTCTGTTCTGCAAAACGTGGAATGACACATGATAGATTTCCGATTCCCTCAGTCAGATGAGGGCCTGAACTGAGATGGGGATTAGAGGGGTATAATATCGCTACATATTGTATTGGTTTTTCTTCTGACTACAATATATGGAATATACTAAAGAGAGAAAACCGCTTAAAATTACTGCAAAAAATTCTTGACAATGAGTAGAGATTCATCTAATTTGTTTCGAACAGCCTCGCCAGGTGAGGTATTTTTTTGCCCTACTTTTGTTATTTTTTTCACAAAGCTGTATGGAAGGCTTTTTGAGTTATAGAGTGTTTTTTCAGTTATTATGGTTGGCGGCGCCGTTCAGACGCCCGCGCATTATTAACGACAACATGGAAGAAGGAGGTAAAGACATTGGCCTTTGAAATTCCCAAACAGTCCTATTCTGGAAAGATAGGACAAACCACGGTCGGGACCGGCAGTGGCGCTGTGGCGTTGGGGGGGCAGACTTCCTATCCGTTTCATCTGTTCGAAGGGGGTACGGCAAATCCCCCGAGAATTGCGATGGAGGTGTGGGATTACGACCCTTCCAACGAATGGCCGGCAGCGGCCGTTGCCCCGTTTAAGGATGTCATTTCTTCACCCGATGCCTGGGCCAAGAAATGTGTTGACGAGTATGGGGCCGACATCATTATCCTGCAGTTGAAGAGTACCGATCCAAACGGCATGGACAGGAGTGCAGACGAGGCTGCGGCGGTGACCAAAAAGGTTGTAGACGCAGTAAATGTGCCGGTTATTCTGTGGGGTACGGCAAACAACCAGAAGGATGAAGAGGTTCTCAAAAAGATCTCCCAGGTGTGTGAAGGCAAGAATCTGGGCTTAGGTCCTGTTGAAGAAGCCAACCACAAAGGTGTGGGTGCAAGCGCCCTCGGATATGGCCATACCGTCATAGCATCGTCCCCCATCGATGTGAACCTGGCAAAGCAGCTCAATATTCTGTTGGGCAATTTAGGGGTTCAAGGCAACAAGATTGTTATCGACCCCACAACCGGCGGCCTCGGATATGGCATGGAGTATTCCTATTCGGTCATGGAGCGCATCATGATGGCCGCCCTTACCCAGGAAGACGACAAACTTCAGATTCCCATGATCACCAACCTGGGAAACGAGATCTGGAAATGCAAAGAAGCGGGTCTTCCCCTTGCGGAGATGCCGACATTGGGCGATCCGGAAAAGAGGGCCATCCTCATGGAGTGTGTCGGCGCGGTCTGTTATCTGCTCGGCGGCTCATCCGTGATCATTCTGCGCCATCCTGAATCGGTACGGATGGTCCGTTCGTTTATCGAACTGCTCAGCAATGGTGGGAGCGCCAGTGAGGTTAAGGGTATATCCAAGAACCTGGCCCTGGAAGAGGCGGATCTCGTTTCATTGTCGCCTGCGCCCAATCTTGATTTTGGTCCGGCAGAAGCGTCCGCCAAGGCTGAGAAAAAGGCCGAAGCCAAACCCAAGGCCGAGGCAAAGCCCGCTGCCGCGCCCAAGGCTGAAGAGAAGCCCGCACCCAAGGCAGAGGCCAAAGCGGCCCCGGCAAAGGACCCGGTGGATGCAGCGGCTGAGAAGCTGGGCATAGATCTGGAAGCCCTCCTTACAAAACGCGGCGCCAGTCGGGACGACATCAAACACACGGCTGAAAAGCATGGTCTTTCACTTGAAGACGTTCTCAAAAAACTGGGAGGATAAAAAATGGCTATAGATCTTTTTGCGGAAGAACCCAAAGATCTTTTGAGTTCTGGCCCGAGTGCCGAAGAGGTGGCTAAGGCCAAAGCGGATGCGGAAGCCAAGGCCCAGGCAACGGCAAAGGCAGCGGCGGACGCCAAGGCGAAGGCAGACGCACAAGCCAAGGTCAAAGCGGATGCGGAGGCAAAGGCTCAGATGGAGGCCGAGGCCCAGGCAAAGGCAGACGCCAAGGCCAGGGAAACGGAACAATTGCGGGCACTGAGGTATCAGCGTGCCCAGGAGAGGGCAAAGCACGAGGCGGAGAAAAAGGTGCATGAAGCAGAGGCCGTGGCCAAGACGCCGGCCGTCCAGCAACTGGACATGGTCCAGAAGCTCATTGCAACCATCGATCGTGTTCATAAACGGATTTAAAACCGGAAATCGCAATTTGGAAAGAGGAGGAACCTCATAATGGCGACAGAAGAAGTCAAAAGTAAGGTTGTTTCAGTGAAGAAAAAAGAGGAGCTGCCAAGGCCGGAAGACCTGGCACTTGATCTGGCGAGCCAGGAGATGATCGTAAGGTCGAGAGAGATGGAAATCGAGACCATCTTCGATCGCGCTCAGAACATGAAGCCTTGTAATATAGGCGCCCAGGGAACCTGTTGTAAGAATTGCTCCCAGGGGCCATGCAGGCTTCCCCTTCCCAAGGGGGGCATTACAGGGAAAGATACGCGCAAGGGTCTGTGCGGGGCGACCCCGGAGACCATTGCTGCCAGAAATTTCGCCCGAATGGTTGCGGGTGGAGCTGCGGCCCATTCGGATCACGGCAGGGGCGTGGCAGAGACCTTTCTGGCGGCCGCTCGAAAAGAGACCGATGATTACCATATCAAAGATACCAAGAAACTTCTCGAGATCGCTCCGGACTTTGGAGTGGCCATCACCGTAGAGGGTGAGAATGGGGAGATTCTGGACCGTAATATCGATGAGATTGCCGTCGAAGTCGGCGAGAATGCCCTGGCCCAGTGGGGGCAGCAGACCGGCGAGGTCTGCACCATCCGCCGCGCGCCGGCCAAGCGCTACGAACTCTGGAAGAAGTTGGGCGTTGCCCCGAGGGGCATCGACCGCGAGATCGTAGAGATCATGCACCGGACCCATATCGGTGTGGATCAGCATTACGAGAATCTGGTGGAGCAGTGCAGCCGGGCTGCGATCGGCGATGGCTGGGGAGGCTCCATGATCGCCACCGACCTTCAGGACGTCCTGTTCGGTTGTCCTTATCCTTTAAAGAGTCAGGCCAACCTGGGTGTTATGAAGAAAGACCATGTCAATATCGTCATCCACGGGCACGAGCCCCTTCTGAGCGAGATGATCGTACAGGCATCCGAACTCCCGGAGATGGTGGAACTGGCCAAGTCGAAAGGGGCCAAGGGGATCCAGTTGAGCGGCATCTGCTGCACGGCCAACGAGCTGTTGATGAGACACGGCATTCCGCTCTGCGGTGATTTCCTGCAGCAGGAACTGGCCATTATCACAGGTGCGGTGGACGCCATGGTAGTGGATGTTCAGTGTATTATGGAGAATATCGCCAGTGTGGCCCAGTGTTTCCACACCAAGGTCATTACCACCAACCCGCGCGCCAGGATCGCATCGGGCGAAACCATTCACATCGAATTTGATGAACACACCGCCTTTGAAGACGCCAAGAAGATCGTCCGGGTCGGGATCGAAAACTTCCCCAACAGGGAAAAAGAGGTCATGATCCCGGATCAGAGGCATGACCTGATTGCCGGGTTCAGCTATGAGGCCATTAACTACCATCTGGGCGGGACCTTCCGTGGGTCTTATACGCCCTTGAACGAGAACATTATCAACGGCCGCATACGGGGTATCGGCGGAGTGGTTGGCTGAAACAACGCCAGAACCTCGCTGGATGCGGGGCATGTCGCCGTTGTAAAAGAATTGATCAAGCATGATGTGATTGTACTTACCACCGGATGTAATGCCATCGCCTGTGCCAAGGCCGGCCTTCTGACGCCTGAATCGGCCGCTGTTTACTGCGGGCCTGGCCTGGCTGAGGTCTGTGAGACCGTCGGCATTCCGCCGGTATTGCACATGGGTTCGTGCGTGGATAACAGCCGGATCCTCATGGCGGCGACCGAGGTGGTCAAGGCCGGGGGACTGGGCGATGATATCAGCGACGTTCCGGTCGCCGGATCCGCGCCCGAATGGATGAGCGAAAAGGCCATCAGCATCGGTCATTATTTTGTGACCGCAGGCGTCTATACGGTTTTTGGCGTCACCATGCCGGTGAGCGGTTCGCCGGTCTTTGAAGACTACCTCTACAATAAACTGGAAGGGCTATACGGCGGCATGTGGGATCTCGAAGTGGACCCGATCAAGCATGCCCACAAGATGATTGCCCATATTGACAAGAAGCGGAAGGCCCTCGGGATCGACAAGGCGCGTGAGAGGGTCCTTATGGATATGGCTGACCGGCAGAAGCTGGAGGCGGCGTAAACCGAAAAACACCTCTTAAGAAGGGAGGACATATAGCATGTCAAAATTAGTAGCGTTTGCGGCCATTCAGGGCGCTTACAATATCGTGTCAAAGGCGGAAGGGACCTACAAGAGGGCCTTGGAAACCTATGGCGGAAGCCAGAAGCTGGAATTTCCCAATACCGCCTATTTTTTACCCATTATCTATTCTCTGACCGGGATTAAGGTGACGGACCTGGATTCGGCAAGAAAGCCTCTGGAGTTTGCACGGAGCCTGTTGCCGCCCCATGTCAAAAAGGACTGCCACCTTCCCTACCTGGGACCCCTCCTGGACGCAGGGATGGGGGCTATTTTTGCTGAAGAGATCTCAGAGGCGATTCGGTATGTGGAAGACCCGGGCTTTTATCAGCCCGAGGTGGAAGACCCGGATGTGGACAACGGCAAGATCTGGCTGGGCGCTGCCGACGATGCCATCATGAGAAAGCGGGGTGTGGAGTTCGTGGACGGCACGGCCCCCGGGTTTGCGGCCATTGTGGGCGCGGCCCCCGATTCAGCCACGGCCAAGAAGATGGCCGAGGAGTATCAGCTCAAGACCATCTATGTCTTTATGGCGGCTAATCAGAACGGGACCACCTTCACGGAACAGCTCCTTCAGGAGAAGGTTCAGATCGGGTGGAACACCCGGCTGGTCCCCTTCGGTCCGGATATCTCGGCCGCGGTCTTCGCCCTGGGTTTCGCCAACCGGGCGGGCATGTCTTTCGGCGGCATTCAGCCGGGCGATTATAAGAAGATGCTGGCCTATCAGAAAAATCGGATCTTTGCCTTTGTCAATGCCCTGGGCGACGTGAACGCCGAGTGGGCGGCGAATGCGGCCGGATGCGTCAACTGGGGATTCCCGACCATTGCGGATACGGATATCCCCGAGATCCTCCCCACAGGCGTCTGCACCTACGAGCACGTGGTGGCCAATGTGGGTCACGATGAGATGCCGCAGAGATCGATCGAGATTCGCGGGCTCAAGGTGAACATTACCCAGATCGACATCCCGCTGGCGTACGGCCCGGCCTTCGAAGGCGAGCGGGTTCGAAAAGACGACCTGTATATGGAAATGGGCGGCGGCAAGACCCAGTGTACCGAGCTGTGCAAGATGGCTGACATGAACGCCATAGAAGACGGTAAGGTGACGGTGGTCGGTCCGGATGTCAAAGACGTCAAAAAGGGCGATCGACTTCCCTTGGGGATCTTCGTCCAGGTGGCCGGCCGGGAGATGCAGGCCGACTTCGAGCCGATTTTGGAGAGGCAGATTCATCACCTCATCAACTATGCCCAGGGCGTCATGCACATCGGGCAGCGGGATATCTCGTGGATCCGCGTGGGTGAGCCCGCTATCCAGAAGGGCTTTACCCTCAAGGATATCGGGACCATCCTTCACGCGAAGTTCCATCAGGACTTCGGCAGCATTCTGGATAAGGTCCAGGTGACTCTGTATACGAAGAAGGAAGACGTGGACAAGCTCACCAAGACCGCCAGGGCCGAATACAAGGCGAGGGACGAGCGCGTCGAGAGCATGACGGACGAGAGCGTCGAGACATTTTATTCCTGCACCCTTTGCCAGTCTTTTGCCCCGAGCCATGTCTGTATGGTCAGCCCGGAGCGGACTGGACTTTGCGGCGCGTACAACTGGATGGACTGCAAGGCTTCCTTTGAGATCAATCCCACCGGGCCCAACCAGCCGGTCAAAAAGGGAGAGGTCCTCGATCCGGTCCTGGGACAGTTTAAGGGCGTCAATGATTTTGTGTTCAAGGCGTCCAGGCAGACCGTCGATCACTACAACTTTTACAGCATTGTCCATGATCCCATGACCACGTGCGGCTGCTGCGAGTGCATCGCTGCGGTGCTTCCCGGGTGCAACGGCGTCATGACGGTCCACCGGGATTATACCGGCCTGACCCCTTGCGGTATGAAATTTACGACCCTGGCCGGCGTCATGGGGGGCGGGCTCTCCTCGCCCGGATTTGTGGGCCATGGAAAGTTCAATATTACTCAACGCAAGTTCATCGTCGGCGACGGGGGCCTCCTCCGCATGGTGTGGATGCCCAAATCGCTGAAAGAGGAGATCAAAGAACGCCTCGACAAGCGGGCGGCAGAGCTTGGGGTCCCGGATTTGTATGACAAGATCGCGGACGAGACTGTGGGCGTGGACGAAGACTCGGTTATGGCCTTTCTCAAAGAGAAGGGTCATCCGGCCTTGAAGATGGACCCGATCGTCGGATAAGGAATCTAACCTATTTTGTGGACGCAGATAAACGCGGCCGAGCCGGAGACGAACCATCTGTGTGAATCTGTGTGAATCTGCGTCCGAATATTTTAGGAGTGAATTATGGGATTAACTGGAATTCAGATATTTAAGCTGTTGCCTAAAACCAACTGCGCGGAGTGCGGCGTCCCGACATGCCTCGCCTTTGCCATGAATCTGGCCGCGGGCAAGGCGGAACTGGATAGCTGCCCGTATGTTTCGGATGAGGCCAGGGCCCAGTTGGCAGAAGCCTCTGCGCCGCCGATTCGGCCCGTCGCTATCGGTGCCGGGACAAGGCCTTTCAAAACGGGCGGCGAGACCGTCATGTTCCGGCACGAAAAGACATTTTACAACCCAACCGTTCTTGGGGCCATGATCTCCTCGGATATGGATGTGGCCGCCCTGGATAAGAAACTGAAGGAATGGAATGCCCTTCAGTATGAACGGGTGGGTCTCAATCTGAGACCGGAGCTGGTGGCCTTGAAAGATGCAGGCGACGCGGCCGCATTTGCGGCTGCGGCCAAGAAGATCGCCACCGAGAGCGAGTTTAACCTGGTCCTGATGACAGAGAACGTGGACGCCATGAAGGCCGCAGTGGATGTATGTGCATTTAAGAAACCGCTTTTGTATGCGGCGACCGCGGCCAATGCCGAAGCCATGGGGAACCTGGCAAAAGAGAAGGGTCTTCCCCTGGCCGTCAAGGCGGAGAATATGGATGACCTGATCGCCCTCAGCAATAAACTTACGGGGATGGGCCTGAAGGACCTGGTGCTCGATTCCGGGGCCAGGGAGATCAAACAGCTTTTTCAGGATCAGGTGGCCATTCGTAGGGCCGCGCTAAAGGCCGCCAACAAGTCTCTCGGCTTCCCCACGATCACATTTCCCTGTGAAATGGCGAGCAGCCTGGATATGGAGACCCTCATTGCCTCTATGCTGATCGCCAAGTATGGGGGGATCGTTGTTCTTTCCAATTTTAAGGGTGAAAATCTCTTCCCGCTCCTTCTCGAGCGGTTGAATATCTACACGGACCCGCAGCGGCCTATGACTGTTACCCAGGGGATCTATGAGATCGGGTCGCCGGACGAGAATTCTCCGGTTCTGGTGACCACCAACTTTTCTTTGACCTACTTTATCGTCAGCGGCGAGATAGAGGGAAGCCGGGTTCCCAGTTGGCTCCTCATCCTCGATACCGAAGGACTTTCGGTAATGACTGCCTGGGCCGCAGGAAAGTTCTCGGGAGATGTGGTGGGGATGTTTGTGAAAAAGTGCGGCATTGCCGACAAGGTGAAGCACCGGAAGATCATTATCCCCGGCTACGCCGCTTCCATCAGCGGCGAGATGGAAGAGGAATTGCCTGACTGGGAGGTCCTGATCGGACCAAGGGATGCCTCTCTGATACCGAAGTTCTTGAAGGATATGGGAAAATAGAGCAGGGACCCGGTTACGGAGCTTGCCGTGCCTGGGGCCTTCAAGCTCCGCTGTCTCAATAAACCATAAGGAGACCTTGGTCTCGGAACATACCAGAAGAAGGGGGAGTGTGCCCATGTTATTGATTGGTGAAAATCTGAATGTCATCAGCACGGTGATCGGCAAGGCCTTTAAGGAAAAAAATCCGGGTCCCATTGCCGAAGAGGCCAAGCGCCAGAAAGAAAAGGGGATGGACTGGATCGACATCAACCTGGGTCCTGCCAGGAAGGGAGGCCCAGAGTTGATGGAGTTTGTGGTCAAGACGGTGCAGGAGGCCATTGGGGATACGCCCTCTCTCTGCCTCGATACCTCCAACATCGAGGCCATGGAAGCGGGGCTTTCTGCGCACAAGGGGAAGGCTATTATCAACTCCATCATGTGTCGGCCTGAGCGCTACGAAAAAATGATCCCGTTGGCAGTGAAGTACAAGGCCAGCATGATCGCCCTCATGTGGGGACTGGAAGGCCTCCCAAGGGACGAGCATGAGCGGGGCGCCCTGGCGGCCGAGCTGATATATGCCGCCAATGAGGCGGGCGTCCCCAATGAGGATATCTTTGTGGACGGGATCGTGACTCCGGTCAATATTCAGCAGCCCCAGGCCCTCAGCCTGATGGCCTTTCAGGAGATGCTGCAGGATATGTTCCCCGGCGTCAAATCCACCTGCGGGCTCTCCAATATCTCCAACGGGCCGCCCGATCATTTGAGGGGAATCCTGAACCAGACCTATATGGTGATGCTGGAACGAAAAGGGATGTACTCCTGTATCGCCGATGCCTACGATGATCAGTTGGTTGCCATCGCTCGGGGCAAAAGGCCTGATGTGGTGGAGATCATTCACAAGGTCATGGACGGAGAAGCGATCGATACTGGCGTCCTTTCAAAGGAACTGCTGGGTTATTACAAAACAGCAAGGGTCATTTTGGGTGAAACGCTCTATTCGGATTCGTGGCTTGAGCTGTAATATCTGACATAATTAGACCGAAAGAGGCCGTCCCATAGCGACTAGGGCGTCGTGCGGGAGGCCTCTTTTTTTCTGTTACCCAAGGAAGGAAGAGATTATGGAAATGGATACCCCTGCATGTCATACGCCTGGTGACTTTGAGCGCGCGCAGCAGGACAAAATGATCGAGGCCAATCTGGGTCGTGTTGGCCGTAAGATACTGGTGATGAGCGGAAAGGGCGGGGTGGGAAAAAGCACGGTGGCCAGCTACCTTGCCCTCCTCCTCAGCCGAAACGGCAGCCGGGTCGGACTCCTGGATGTGGATTTGCACGGGCCGACAGTGGCAAGGCTCATGAACGTACAGGGCGGATTTGATATGAGCGAAGAGGGGGTTGTGAGGCCGTACCGGTTCTCCGACAACCTTCGTATTGTGTCCCTGGAGATGATCCTGGGAGACAAGGATACGGCGGTCATCTGGAGAGGCCCCATGAAGATCAGCGCTATTCGGCAGTTTATTTCCGATATCGAGTGGGGAGACCTGGATTATCTGGTGGTGGATTCGCCGCCGGGCACCGGAGACGAACCGTTGACCGTGGCCCAGACAATCCCCGATGCCGAGGCCATTATTGTAACTACGCCGCAGGAGATCAGCTTGGCGGACGTTCGAAAATCGATCAATTTCTGCCGTCAGGTCAATATGAAGATTCTGGGCGTCGTTGAAAACATGAGCGGCCTTATCTGCCCGCGGTGCGGTGAGACCGTGCCCTTGTTCGGGACCGGCGGCGGTGAGCTGATGGCCGCCCAGATGGGGGTCCCTTTCCTGGGCCGAATCCCCATTGACGGGGAAATGGTTGTTTCAGGGGACAGGGGAGATCTGAAGACACTCATGGGGAGATCCGATCTGGAGATCAACGCGGCGTATGAAAGGATCGTGGAAAAGATCGGTCCCAGGCAATCGGTGAATTGATGAAGCGGTATAACCCGCCTCGTTAGCCAGATGAAAAGATCATGTCTGACACAGCAATTTAGGTTGTGGCAGTTTTAGCTTGCAGCAGGCGTGGCGTGCATGGTATGAGAGGACACGTTTAGACGTGTCTTAAGATTCTTGAAAAATCCTTTC
>CAYLJZ010000046.1:0-22459 GCA_964384085.1 uncultured Desulfobacteraceae bacterium | reverse complement strand
TGAAGACCACTTCGCCCACGGCTTCCCCGTGCCCGGTAAAGGAGCGGCCGTAAAAAAGCGTCCCGTCTTCAAGTGCAAGTAGTGATTTCATAGTAATAGGCGTTAGGCGCAAGGCGCAAGGCACAAGGTTACAAGTGTTCATCGCACGAAGCAATCTCAAATTTCAAATCTCAAATCTCAAATTCCAAATCCCCTCACCACGTCATCCGCACCTTCACCCCTCTGGCATGAAGGGCGTTCTTGATCTCTCTGATCGAGAAGGCGTTGTAGTGGACGATGGAGGCCACGAGGGCGGCATCGGCTTTCCCTTTGGTCAAGACGTCGTAGATATGGTCGATGTTTCCTGCGCCGCCGGAGGCGATGACCGGAATAGAGACGTTTTCCGAAATAAGGGCCGTCAGGTTCAGTTCATACCCGTTCTGGGTCCCATCCGCATCGATGGAATTGAGGCAGATCTCTCCGGCCCCCAGGGCCTCCGCCCGCCTGGCCCACATCAGGGCGTCCAGACCGGTATCGGTCCGGCCCCCGTTGATGACCATCTCGTAGCCGGACGGGATGGCGGCAGATGGGACCACCCGTTTCACGTCCATGCCCAGGACAATGCACTGGTTCCCGAATGCCCTGGCCCCTTGAGAAATGATCTCCGGGTCCTTGATCGCGGCCGAGTTGACGCTGACCTTTTCTGCTCCGGCCAAAAGAACCCTCCGCATGTCCTCCAGGGAGCGGACCCCCCCGCCAACGGAGAATGGAATAAAGATCGTCTCGGCCACCCGGCTGACCACGTCGATCATGATATCCCGGCCCTCGCTGGAGGCGGTGATGTCATAGAACACGATCTCATCGGCCCCTTCATTGTAATAATAGCGGCCCATGTCCACCGGGTCGCCGATATCCACGTTCTCTTTAAACCGGATTCCCTTGGTGGTCTTTCCATCCCGCACATCCAGGCAGGGAATGATCCGTTTACTCAGCATGGCTGCCGTCCCATTCGCAGAAGTTCTTTAATATTCGAAGACCCGGTCTGCCGCTCTTTTCGGGATGAAACTGCATGGCGATGAGGTTCCTCCTGCCGATGACGGATGGAAACCGTATCCCGTAGTCGGTTGTCCCGATGACATGGCCCTCGAATACCGGCGCCGGATAATAGGCGTGCACAAAATAAAACTCATCTTCCGGCCCAATCCCTTTCAGGACCGGATGTTCCTTCACCTGCGTCAGGCCGTTCCATCCCATGTGAGGTATTTTAAGGCGCCCCTCTTCCCGAGAGATGAGGGGAATTGGAAAGGCCCTCGCTTCCCCGGCCATGAGTCCCAGGCACGCGGCATGGTCCTCTTCGCTCCGCTCCAGGATAATCTGGGCCCCGAGACATATCCCGAGGAAAGGCTTGCCCGTTGCGAGCGCCTCCCCCAAGACCCTATCCAGGCCCAGTTGACTCAGGTCGGACATGGCGCTTCCTGCGGCTCCCACCCCGGGAAAAACGACCCGGTCCGCTGACAGGATGTCAACCCTGTCGTGGGTGATCCGGCATTCGAAACCGATTCCCCTCAGGGCACGCTCCACGCTCCTCAGGTTTCCTGCCTTATAGTCGATAATTGCAATCATGCGTTAGTCCGAAGTCCGAAGTCCAAAGTCCAAAGTCAAAGTCAAAGGTCCGAATCGTGTATGGGTCGATAGTCATTGGTCATTCTTCAATTTTCATTCTTATCCACAGATTACGCAGATTCCTTCCCCCTCCATCCCTCCATTCATCCACCCATCCTCAATTCTTCATTCTTCACTCTTCATTGTCACGCTGCCATCAGCCGATCCCTGATTTTGGCGACCCTGTCGTCCTCATAGATCTTCTGCCCGCCCGCATCCTTGACGTAGAAGACGCCACGAAGCCGTTCCTCGTCCTTGTTGACCCTGGCAAATCGAATGTTGAGGCCCAGGGAGAAGATCTCTTTTGCCAGGGTGTAAGCCAGGCCCACGCTCGTGGGGGAATTGATCTCGATCACCGTAAAAAAATCGGAGACATCGTTGTCCACTTTCACCTTTCTGGGCACGGGGCTGTGATAGGCCTGTGCATAGAGGGACTCCCCTTTTTCCCGAATCAGGTCATCCAACGGAAGTCGGTCCTCCAGCGCCAGCCGGACGTCGCTCAATGTCTTTTCCCATCGCTCCGCCTCCCGGTATCGGTCCACCGGATTGGTCACCTCGTAGATGTCGAATGCCAGGCCGGTTTTCAGGGTGAAGATATGGGCGGACAGGATTTCGATGTTGTTGAGGGTCAAAACCCCCACCATTTTGCTGTAGAGACCCGGCCGGTCGTAGGTGCACTGGATGATGCGGGTGACAGGGGCATTGGCCACTCGCTGGAGGACCCATGCGTGCCTTTGTTCGCCCAGGGTCAGGGCCATTCGAAAGTGGTGGACCATATCCTCCAGAGAAGCGCTCAGGAAATACCGGGAGGATACCTGGTCCCTCAGCTTCAGGACCGCCTCCTTCGGGAACTCCGGCAGCAATGCCTTCAAAAGGGATTCCCTTTTGGCCGCGACCTCCTGTGTTGCGTCGGGAGAGGCCAGAATCCCCCGTTCCAGGATGCGCTTTACCTTCACAAAGAGCTCGGTCAGCAGCATGATCTTCCAGTCGCTTCGAGCCATGGGACCGGTGGCAAAGCTGTCGGCTACCGTGAGAAGAAAGAGCATCTTGAGACGTTCCTTGTCCTGAATGGTCTGGGCCACCTGTACCGAGGTCTTCTCGTCGCTCAGGTCCCTCCGTTGCGACACGTTGACCAGCAACAGGTGGTGTTTTACCAGAAAAGGAACGACCTCGATCGCCTTACCGGTCACGCCGAGTCGCTGAAGTATTCGCACGATCATCTCTCCCCCCTTCGCTGCATGATCGCTGTTCTCCCCCTTGGCGATATCATGGAGCAGCGCAGCCAGGTAAAGACAATCCTGGCATTCGATCCTGTCAAAAGTCCTTTTGAGGAGGGGCCATTGCCGGTCGTAAACTCCCTGTGAGATCTCGTTGATTACCTCCAGTGCCCTCAGGGAGTGAAGGTCCACGGTCATGACGTGATAATAGCCGAACTGCGGCAGGTTCCGGATCTCGCTATATTCCGGGATAAAGAGGGTCATGAGTCCGATCTCGAGGGCCAGACGAATAATCTTCGGGTTACGGGGCATCAGGATGATGTCCAGAAACAGGGCCTTTGCCTCGGCTGAGTTGACCAGATCCTCCCCCCTTTGGGCGATGATCTCTTCGGCCTCCCAGATAAAACCGGAACCTAAAAAGAGACCCCGCTCATTGGCCTCCTTCAGGGCTCGCAGGATCATCACGGGATCTTTTTCAAAGAGCGATCCATCCCTCAGGACGATATTTCCCTTGACGATCCGGAACGCTCCGGGGGGTTGATCCAGGGGGTCTTCCGGCGGCCCGGGGTCGATCATATCCATGGCCTTTGCTATGAACTCGTCGTGGCGGTACCGGACCCGGTTCAGATGAAGATAGAGGTCCCGCATGAGCCTTTCAGGCCCCGAGATGAGAGGGTCATCGTCGTAGCCCAGGTCCCTGGAAATCTGGTTCTGAAACGAAAGGAACAGTCGATCTTCCTTCCGCTTGGCCAGCAGATGGAGATGGTTCCTTACCTTCAGGAGGAAGCTCCTGGAGAGGGCCAGATCGTCCAGATCGAAATGCCTGAAGACCGCAAACCGCTTGATCTGTTCCAGTCGCTCGCATCTGAAATAGGTCCTCGCCATCCAGTCCATCAGGTGGAGGTCACGGAGCCCGCCCAGCCCTTCTTTCAGGTCCGGCTCCACAAAGTGATCTTCTCCACCGTATTTTTCGGCCCGTTCCTCCCTGGAGATAAGGAACTTACCTAACAGAGAGGGCTGTTCCCTGTGAATACGCGACCAGAAGGCCTCTTGAAACAACTGGTAAAAGGAGCGGGAGCCCAGGAGAAATCGGCTGTCCAGAAGCGAGGTGAACACCCTGAAGTCGGTGACGGCCAGGCGAATGCATTCACGGTAGGTCAGAATGGAATGCCCCACCTCCAGTTTGGCGTCCCAGAGGGGATAAATGGCCCGGGAAATGACCCCTTTCATCTCATCCGACAGTTTTCCCTGGTGAATCACCATCAGGTCCACATCCGAACAGATGCAGAGTTCGTGCCGCCCGTAACCGCCCAGGGCCATCACGGTCAGGCCGCCATCCGCCCCTTCGCCCCCGTTTTCCCTGAACCCGGCCTCGAAAAAGAGGGACCGGACAAATCCGTCCATCAGGTCGGCGTAGCCACGGACCGCCTCCTGTCCAGAACAACGTTTGAACGCTGTCTGAATGAAAGAGTCTCTTCTATCGAGGAAATCCGCGACAATTTTCTGTGAACCATCCAATGGCGTTACAAGCTCAAAGGTGAAAGCTGAAAGCTGAAAGCTGAAAGGGCAAAGAGGTTAAGAGTTATTGGTTAATACTTATCAGGCGAGAGGGCGTAACTCAACGAACCCAATAAGCACCAGAGGTCGGAGGTCGGAGGTCGGAGGTCGGAGGTCGGAGGTCAGCAAAAACCCAATAAACCCCAGCAACCCAACGAACTCAATAAACCCAATAAACCCCCAACCCGCTATATCGCGTCCCTGTCCTCTTCGCCCGTTCGGATGCGGATTGCCTTTTCCACGGGCATGACAAATATCTTTCCGTCCCCGATCTCTCCCGTATAGGCGTTCTGTTTAATGACATCCACCACCCTGGGGACGATATCCGAAGACACGACGACCTCTATGCGGATCTTAGGGAGAAAATCGACCACATACTCGGCCCCCCGGTAGATCTCCTTATGCCCCTTCTGCCGGCCGAACCCCTTCACCTCCGTGATGGTAATCCCGCTGACGCCCAGCTTCAATATGGCGTCTTTCACATCATCCAATTTGAATGGCTTGATAATGGCTTCGATCTTTTTCATCATTCGCTTTCTCCGTACTCCTCCAGACCATCTTTTTTAACCTCAACTGCTCGACGAGGCCTTACCTTTCGATATACCGCCAACGGGTCCCTCACCTCTCCCTCCACGGTCAGGAGATTCTGCTCGATGGATATTCCGAACAATCGCTCGTTTTCCCGAAGATAGGGGAAAATCAGGTCCCAGTCCTTTGTCTCCATGGCCGCGATCTCTCCCCCGTTCAGCTGCTCTTCATTGACGAGGCCGAAAGGATCCCGAATAAATATGGCCCCGCCCGATGCCAGGGAAAAGAGATTGGCCCCCGGATAGGGTGTCGCCTGGGGCCGCACTGCGCCCTGATCGTCAAACGTCACTCCGTTTAAAACCACAAATCCTCCGCCCTTATGGGGGTCGCCCGCCATAAAGGACTCGGCCAGGTAGTCCAGGCAGGTCCCGTTGATGACCACTCGAGGCCGGCCCACCGCGTTGATGAGAGGCCGACCGGCCGCATTTCCCATGACATAGACCTCGCCTCCCTTGGCGCCGTACATGAAGGTCTGGCCCGTATCGCCGTAGACGACCAGTTTTCCCGATTTCATGATCTGGCCCAACTGGTCCTGGGCGTCTCCGTGGACGCTGATCGTGAGCCCGTCGATCCCGGAGGCCAGATAGTCCCCCGAACTCCCGTAGATATCGATGCGCACCCCCCCGGTATCCGGTCCGAGCCCGCACCCGTGGAACCGCTGCCCTTTCAGACCAAACACGATAAACCGTCGCCATCCCCGATAAAAGGCCTCGGCCAGCAGACGGCTGTCGCAGTGATCCCCTTCCGGGGGAAAGAGGGATGCATCGATGACCAGGACCTTTTCCTCGTAGGAAGGGCCCCTGAAAAACTGCCGGGTTTCCCAGTCGATGAGGCGATAGGCGGACGTCCGGTCCTCCCTCGACAGCGAAGGGAAATGACGGAAGATCGTCTCCAGGGTCTGCTGGATCATCTGCAGAATAGAGCGACGCTTCTTGTCGAAGGTCGGATACCGCAGGTCCAGAAGTCGGGTCAGGGCCTCGAGGGCCACCTCGAAGTGGGCGTCCCCCTTGAGGGCCCATCCCTTGACCGCTTTGAGACACTCCATCAGGTCCGCAAAGTCCCAGCCGGGAATTCCGTCCCTGACGTACTCGTAGAGGAGGTCGGCCCTTTGAAGCTCGAAAAACCGGGAGATCTCAAAGCGGTCTTTTTCCTCATCGCCGGACAGGAGGTAGTAGACCTGGCCGGGGAGGTAGGCGGACTGGCCTTCTGGTAGCGTGATCGGTCTATCGAACTTGTCCACGCAGGTGAGCCTTCGCTCCAGGGGATCTCCGCCATTCAGATCGAGGTTGAAGATAAAGGCCCCGCCGTCGGTATAACTCCCGCCTCGAGCGTTCCAGCACCGGTCAGGAACGGTCC
This sequence comes from uncultured Desulfobacteraceae bacterium, assembly GCA_964384085.1. Taxonomy (GTDB): domain Bacteria; phylum Desulfobacterota; class DSM-4660; order Desulfatiglandales; family Desulfatiglandaceae; genus AUK324. The sequence continues at coordinate 16,100 of CAYLJZ010000046.1, read as the reverse complement.
CCACACGGGGGTCTTCAACGGCCAGGCTCTTGAGGGTGGCGTCGATGGCCTGTTTTTCCGAGCAGAGGAGGCCCACCTGGACCTGTCCGTCGTGAAGGGCGAAGACCTGAGGCCTCAGCATGGCCGTATCGGTGATACCGATAAGCTGCAGCCGCTTATGCTCCGTGTCGTTGCGGGCAATGATGAAAAACCAGGGACCATCCGGCGATCCGTGCACATGGGCGGCCTGAATTGCCCGGTAGATGCGTTGACGTTCGGGCGACAACTGGTCGAAATCCCGCTCCATGGTGGGGGCCAGGGCCTCGATCACATATTCCAGCGGGTATCCATAGGTCCGGCTGTAGAGATCGAAGAGCAATACAGAGACCTCCGTATCCGTGAGAAAGAGGGGGTGGATATTCTTCTGTCTCAGGTATTCGGCCACGGAATGGTAGTTGGCAAAGTCGCCGTTATGGACCAGCGCCTCATTGAGCCCGATAAAGGGATGGGCCCCGGCCGGGTGCCAGACCCGCCCCTTGGTGGGATATCGCTGATGGGCGATCCAGATATGGGCCTTGAAATTGTCGAGCTTGTAGTACTGCACCACCTGTTCGGCATAGCCCACGATTTTGAGGATGAAAAAATTTCTCCCGTGGGACAGGACAAACGCCTGCTGCTTGCCGTAGGCGTCGTAATAAGTCTTGTTGATCTTGAAGGTGTTCTGATAGACGAATTCATCCTCGGCCTTTCGCGGGTCGATTCCGTTCAGGCCGTTTTCCGATATAAACCGCTTCAGGACCTCGGGCCGCACCCGCACAAAATAGCGGAAGACCTCGGGCGGTCTGACATCCAGTCCTCGAATGTCCCGGTAATCGTCCACATGGGGGATTCGCTCCGAGAAATCCACCTGGAAAAACGGGTCGATAAATCGCTCCTCCAGGTCGTCGGTCACGCCCTCCTCCAGGGCGGCGATCTGGAGGATATAGTCCTCGTCAAGGACCTCCCGGGTCACCCCCAGCATTCGAGGGTCAAAGCCCATGGCCGCAATACCGCCCCCGCGCCCGTTCCCCCGGTTGTGCATCTGCCGCGACGGCTCGAAGATATGCTTCCCCCGCACCGGGATGCTGCATGCAAACCCCGTGACGCCGCACCCCCCCTCGGCCTCGGTCTCGAAAATGGGCCTTGCCGGAAGGTCGGCCACCAGGGTGTTTCTTGACTGGATGATCTTTTCTATTTCTTGGTGTGTTTTCATTTTGGCATCGTGTCTTTTGGGTGTTGCGGGCTGAATTATCTGACTGATCGGATTTATTGGACCGATCTCGGTTCATGCACCTGAATCACTGGTTTTCAGGTAATCCAGATGCACCAGGCAGTCGGTGCGGCCTACCAGCTCGGTGAGGCTGCGCATGCCGAGTTTCTTGAGGATTCGTATCAGCTCGTTGCGCCATGCCAGAAACATATTGACGATCCTCTGGGTCCCCCACTCCACATCCACCAGATTCAACAGCTCCGGATCGGTGGTGGCAATCCCCCGGGCACAGCCGCGACCGCTCTCGCAGTTGTGGCATCGAATGCATTCCAGGGCCACTAAATCCGCGGTCCCGGTACAGATCCCGTCGGCCCCTAAGGCGATGATCTTGGCCATATCGTGCGGGGTCCGTATTCCGCCGCTGGCAATGACGGTGATCTTGTCCCTCACCCCTTCTTCCTGGAGGAACCGGTGGACCTTGGGAATGGCGTACTCCAGGGGCATGGCGATGTTCTTCTTGGCAATGTCCGGCGCCGCGCCCGTGCCACCGTAGCTCCCGTCCAGATGGATGATATGGGCCCCGGCATAATAGCTCCCCACCGCCACCATATCCACGTCCGTGGGGGTAGAGACCTTGACGGAGACCAGGGCTTTGGGATTGATGGCCTTGATCCAGTCCACGTGCTTTTTGTGGTCTTCCACCGAATAGACGCTGTGGAACGGAAACGGAGAGAAGAGGGGATAGCCGGCCACGGCCTCCCGCATACGGGCCACGCCCGGGGTCACCTTATCCCCGAGAAGGTGCCCGCCCAGGCCCGGTTTGGCCCCCTGCGCGTATTTGAACTCAACAATCCGGACCCGCTGAATGGTCTCCTCCCGCACGCCGAACAGCCCGGTGGCGACTTGCGTAATGACGTTACGGTCATAGGGTTTCAGCTCGTCGGGATATCCCCCTTCGCCGGTACAGCAGAAGGTCCCTAAAGCAGCGGCCGCCTTGATGCGGCTGAGCATGGTATGAATGCTGACCGAGCCGTACGACATGCCGCCCCCGTAAAATGGGACCTCGATTCGAATCCGGTGGGCCGTGTCGTTTCTTCGATTGAGTACGACCCCTATATCCGGATCATCGCTGTTCTCAGCGTTATCGGCCGCTGTTTTCCGAAAAACGATTCGAAGCTTGTCAAATCCGCCCCCGGAACCCCCCATGCGGTACTCCAGTCCCTTGGGGGGGACCTGGCCCAGCTCGGCCATGTGCCAGGTGCTGACCAAAAGATCCGGGGTCCAGCGAAGGTCCCCCATCACGTCGAAATCGGGGTTTCTTCGAATCGACAGGGCATTCACCGGGCATGCCTCATAACACGGATTGCTGCACTCGGGCCCTACGCACCGGTCATGCCGTGCCATGAGGACCTTCCCCCGCTTGATCACATGCACCCCGTAGGGACATAGCTCCACGCACTTCCCGCAGGCAATGCAATCGTTCGTCCGGTTAAGCCGGTACTTTCCGATGGGATTCCTGAATCGGGACGGGGTGGGGATCACCTTCGGCAACTGAAATGGTTCTGAACTATTCAATGTCGCATCCCTCCTCGATATCCCCCATGGCGCTGAAGGTATCCCTCTCCAGTTCCTCGAAAAACATGGCCCTTCCCGCCTCGCCGCGCAACCGGCGTGCATCCCGAATCCCCATGGCCCCCATCATCTCCAAAAGCTGATTGTGCCATGCCCCTATGAGATTCACCACTCGGGAAGCGGTCCACTCAGCCGTGGCGTCCTCGATATCCACAGGACACGATAGGCCTTTGGTACAGCGTCGGCACATGCGGCATTCGAGGGCAATCAGGATAGGGAAATCGATGACGACCCCGTCCGCGCCGCAGATGATCGACTTGGCAACATGCTCGGCCATGGAAATCCCGCCGCTCGCTAACAGGCTGATGCCGTCCCGAACATTCTCCTGCACCAGTCTCTGGTGGACTGATCGAATCCCGTCCTTGAGCCAGGCCTGGTCGTCATCCTGAAATCGGCCGTTTACGGTCCCTTCCAGATGGATCATGAAAATCCCGGCCCGGACCAGGGAGAGAACCCTGTCGGCCGTCCCGTGGGTCATGGGCATCCGTACCGAGACGAGGGGAGGACGATCCAGGGAAAGGAAACGCTCCGCGACCTTCTCCCATCCCTCGGCCCAGGGGATCTCCACCACCCTCACATCCGACGGCATCGGCCCCTTTAGGCCCGCCCCCTTCGGGAATTCGGGGAGGAGCACAGAACAAAACTCCTTCAGGGGACCTTCCATCGCTTCATAGGGAACGGATAAAAGGGTCCCCAGCCGTTTCGCTGCCATGGCCCACCCTGCCATGGTTTGCGGGCCGATGGCCCCGAAGGAAGGCACCCGCAAAATAATGGGGAGGGGGATGTCCACCACTGTGGGGACTTCCCCGACCAGGTCGCCGTGATCAGTGAACGACAGGTGCCCCGGCGTTTTTCCCAGGTCGACGGCGGTGCTGATATATTCGCGGCCATGGATTCCGTCCCGGGTTGGCCGGACGATCTCGGACATATCGGTCCACATGGCGTCGAAGCCGGGCCCGCTGAACGGTCCGGGGTATCCGGCCCCCGACACCGGGATCTTTCCGCTCTGGGCCTGGGACCAGAGACTCGCAATGATGTCCGGGGTCCACCAGGCATCGCCGATGGCCTCGTACTCGGGATTGAGGGACTTGTGAATCAGTTCCCTGGGGCAACTTTGGACACAGCGAAGGCAACTCATGCACTGGTTGTCGATGGAATCGATCATCTGAACCGGATCGATCCCGCGGTGGTCATACACGCCGTACACGCACTCCTTTTTCACACAGACCGCGCATTTGAGACACCCCTCTTCCCAGGCGATGATCCCGGACCGGGTGACCGGTTTGAAACGGTGGGGGACCGTTGATGTATGGATGGCGTATTTTGCCGGCATATCCAGATCCTCTACCCTTTTTCGATCTCGGGCCTTGGAAGGAGTCCCGCCCGCTCCGCGATCTCTTCCACGGCCGCTTCCCATTCAATGGCCATGATGTGGACCCCCCGCACTCCGGGCAGACCCTTGAGCCTTTCGATGGTCTCCACACAGATGCGGAGTCCTTCTTCGCGCTGGTTTTCCTTAGGGGCCCCTTCCATCCGTCGAACGATCTCATCCGGAATATCCATGCCCGAGACCCGTTCCTTCATGTACCGGGCCATGCCTGCGGATTTGAGTGGCGTGACCCCCCCGAGGATGAATGCCTTTTCCGTCAGTCCCCTGTCTGCGGCCATGGAGAGCCAGGTCTCGAACCGAACCAGGTTGTAGATGCACTGGGTCTGGATGAAATCGGCCCCGGCCTTGATCTTCTTGGCGAGCCGCGTTACCCGGAATCCCAGCGGGTCGGCAAAGGGATTGGCCGCCGCGCCGATAAAGACGTCAGGGGCCCGATCCAGGGGTTCTCCGCCCAGGATGACGCCCTCGTCGCGCATCCCCTTGACTACCTGAAGAAACTGGATGGAGTCCAAGTCAAAGACCCCCACGCACCCGGGCTGGTTCCCGAACCGCTGATGATCGCCCGAAAGGCAGAGGACATTGTGGATTCCCAGGGCCGCGGCCCCGAGGATGTCGGACTGAAGCGCAATCCGGTTTCGGTCACGCACCACCATCTGGAGGACCGGGTCCAGCCCAGCCCCTTTCAGAAGGGCACAGGCCGCGAGGCTCGACATGCGCACGATGGCGGTCTGGTTATCGGTCACGTTGACGGCGTCCACCTTGCCCCGAAGTGCTTCCGCCTTTTTCAGAACGGCCTCGGCATTGGCGCCCCTGGGTGGACCGCATTCCGCGGTCACCGCAAACCCGCCCTGGTCCAGGACCTTTTTGAGTCGGCTTTCCATCATCACCTTTGTTGATCCTCCCTGATAATCTTTCTGGGGCCGCTCCCCTGCTTACGGGCCCAGTTCTTGGGCGGGTAGATGGCCTCCAGCCGGTCGAGCGCCCCGAATTGCGTCAGCCGGTCGATAATCAACTGCCAGGCGCAGGGGATGTCCGGGTTCACCTCGCACCGGCCGTCGACTGATCCGCCGCAAGGCCCGTTCAGGATCTGTTTGGAGCACCGGGCCAGCGGACAGATGCCCCCAAAATAATAGAGCATGCAATCCCCGCAGCCCAGACAGTTTTCCACCCAGTATCCCTGATCTTTGGTTTCGCCCAGAAATTCGGTGTTGAGGGCCGGAATGATGGGAATTTCCTGATACATATCGGCCACCGCCTGGACCCCGGCCCCGCAGCCTAAGGAGAGGACGGCATCGTAATCGTGAATGATGTCGTCCAGGGGGAGAATGAACTCCTTGACGCACTGGCGGTCCACCGTCTTTTCGTGGATCAGGACCTCTTCATCGTGGATTCGGGCGGCCATTCGAAGGGCGGATGCGAGCATGGCGGTCTCCTTTTCCCCGCCGGCCGCGCACTCGGCCACGCAGGACCCGCACCCCAGGGCCAGGACCCGTTTATACGGGGCCATCATTCCCCGAATTTCCTCGATGGGCTTTTGTTCCGCTGTGATCATAACCGATTTCTCCTTCCGACAGATGGGGACGCCTCGGTTGCAGGCGACTTTAACGCAGGGGACGGCCCCATCTGACGGATTTTGTCAAATATCTCCGTCGCCAGTTGGGTCAGGCTCCTGGGGGATTCCTTCGATCCGATGACGATCCCGACCCGCTCCGGCTCCAGCCCGATTGCCGAGACGATTTCCCGGGTCCGCTCCACACGCTTTCTGGCACGGCGATTCCCTTCAAAATACCGGCACGTCCCCTCCGGGCACGTGATCAGGTAGGCGGCATCCGCCACTTCCTCCAGGGCGCGAAGCAGGTGCGTCGGTTCGAGCCTCCCGCTGCAGGGAAGGGGGAAGAGACGGACCTGTCCCTTGGTTGCCTTCTCGATCGCCTGCCGGTCGGTCTCACTGCTCCCCGGGACGTTCCGGCAGTAAAAGAGCGCGAGGGTGCGCTTTCTTGAATCTGTCATCTTCGAGTCCGGTCCTTTCCATCCGGCGCCTTGCCCCGTAAGGTCCTCACACCATCAGTGCCTGGTCTTGTGTCACGGAAAACAAGGACCCGGTCCCCATAGCACTGTAGGTCCGTTACATTGCCTCACACAAAGCCACAGAGACCACAAAGAAAAGGGCATTTTCGGGGTTACAATGAAATACCTCTGTGTTCTTTGTGCCTCTGTGTGATCATTTTTTGGTCTACGGCCGTCCGGTCGTCTTAGAACATGTATATCTGGTGGCTGTCCGGGTTTTTCCCGAAGCAGGTGATATCGTCCACCTTGTTGACCTCAGGTCCGCGGCAGATGGCATAGAGGGCCCGTTCTATCCCGATGCCGCCCCCGTAGGTTTCCGGAAAGGCAGGCCTTCCCTGGCTGTCCTTTTTGGACGCGATCATCAAAAAAGGTCCATAGCCCCCCAGTTCGTCGATATTCTTGATGTTCCCTTCAAATATGACCGGCCTCGCCGGAATGATGCCGTTATCCAGAAGCCTTTCGACGATCGGTTCATAGAGCCATTCCCGCACGGCCCCGGAAAGGACCTCGAGTGCCGGCGTCTGTTTCCCGGTATCCCGAAGGATGCCCTTGGCGCAGATGTCATAGTTGTAGATCATCGGCGAGGTCACCTCCGACAGGGTGACCTTTCCCTCAGGACGGAGATAAGGGTACACCAGATCGTAGTTTTCTCTCAGAAGGCCGGTGATCCAGAAAAAGGTCGACTGGATCTCTTTTCCGACAGCCTGCTCATATCCCCTTCCGTATTTCTTTTTGCTCTCATCGCAGCTAAAACGGGGGAAGGGCTGTCTGGGCACCTCGATAGCCACTCCCAGTCTCTTCAAGTCCTCGTCGTTTTTCTCCACCAGTTGCGTCAAGGCATGGACGATCATTCGCTCGAACAGATCCATTGCCTTTTCCATATCCTCGGCCAGTATCTTGCTGACCCTCTCCGGTTCTTTCAGGTACGATTCGAGGTCGATGCCCCGATTCCGTCGCACCTCGAGGTCCATCTGGCTGAAATCGATCAGATACTTGCCCCTCTGGGTGCGGTCGGGACTTTCGATCTCCAGCCGGATGTTGGGGGAATCCACAAAGACCCCCTTGATCTTTGGATGATGGCACGAGAGGAATTTGGAATAGATCATGCTGTGGGTCATCACGTATCGCTGGCCCTTATAATTGATATTGGGGGTATGCTCCACATCATGCGCCAGGGGGTCGGTCACGGGGCTCAACTGCACCCGTTCCAGATTGAACAACCCCTCTTCCGCCAAAAACCGGTGCATAGCCGTCACGAACGTGGTGCGCAGGGCCATGGCCGAATAGAGGGTGTCGCTTTTCCATTTGTTGTAATAATACGTGTCCAAATACTCTTCAAAGCTGGACCCCGCTTCCTGCAACGCGGCCTGAAAACCGAAAAGACTCTGGCCGATAACAGACATGGAATCATCCTTCATTACTATCTACCTCAGTGTCAATTGACGATTGACCTTTTTCTCAGGTTTGAAATTAAGCGTGTTGCCTGCCGGACGGAGGGAGCGATGCGTTCTCCTCTGTCCTGGCGATTCCCACACCCCAACCAGCGATCAGCACAGGGAATTCAGCACTCATCTCCCAGCACCTCCCCCCCTGTGCCTCACGCCTCACGCCTTGCGCCTAATGACTCACGCCTTTCGCCTACAATTTCGGCAAATACGTATCGATCTCGAACTGGCTCACATGCGTCCGGTATTTGTCCCACTCGATTTTTTTGTTTTCGATGAATTTGTTGAATACATGGTCGCCTAAAATCCGTTTCACCAGTTCGCTCTTTTCCGTCGCCAGGATCCCCGCATAGAGATTACCCGGCAGATCGGTAATCCCGTGGGCCTTTCGCTCGGCCGGATTCATCTCGAAGATATCTTCTTCCACCGGGGCCGGCAACTCATATTTCTTTTCGACGCCTTCCAGTCCTGCTCCCAGCATCACCGCAAAGGCAAGGTAGGGGTTGCAGGCTGGGTCAGGAGATCTGAATTCCATTCGGGTAGCCTTTTCTTTTCCCGGTTTGTACATGGGGACCCGGATCATGGCCGAACGGTTTCTCCTGGCCCACGATACATAGACCGGCGCCTCGTATCCCGGCACCAGGCGCTTGTACGAATTGACCCACTGATTGCACACGGCCGTTATTTCCGGCGCATGACGCATCAGCCCCGCGATATAGTGTTTGGCCATCTGGGAAAGATTGTACTTGTCGTTCGAATCGTAAAAGGCGTTCTTATCCCCCTGAAAGAGAGACTGATGGACATGCATGCCGCTCCCATTCTGGCCGAAGATTGGCTTGGGCATAAAGCTCGCATAGACGCCGTGCTGCCTTGCGATTTCCTTTACCACAAGGCGATAGGTCATGGTATTGTCGGCCATCTTGAGGGCGCTTTGGTAGCGAAGATCGATTTCGTGCTGACTCGGCGCGACCTCGTGGTGGCTGTATTCGACCTGAATCCCCATGGACTGGAGCGCAAAGATCGTATCCCGCCTCAACGTGCTTCCCATATCCAGGGGCCTCGAATCGAAGTATCCTCCCGCATCCAGCACCTCTGTGCACTTGTCATCCTTAAAATAGAAATATTCCAGTTCAGGGCCGACATAGTAGGTGAACCCCTTGTCTTCCACTTTCTTCAGGAGTCGTTTCAACACATATCGAGGGTCTCCCTCATAGGGCGTGCCGTCGGGGTTCAGAATATCGCAAAACATCCTGGCCACCGGCCTCTCATTGCTCCGCCATGGCACCAACTGAAACGTGGTTGGATCGGGTTTGGCAATCATGTCGCTTTCCTCGATCCTGGCAAATCCCTGAATGGAAGAACCGTCAAAGCCCATCCCTTCGGTAAGGCCTTCATCCAGTTCGGACGGCGTAATGGCAAAGCTCTTAAGCACGCCGAGTACATCGGTAAACCAGTATTGAATAAAGCTGATGTCCTTTTCCTCGACAATCCGTTTCACATCCTCTACGGTTTGACACTCCATGGCGTTTCCTCCTTCTTCTCCCCGGGCCCTGCAGTGCAGGACCTCGATCCTGTTGGTTGATTTTTCAGATCTTTCCAAGGCATTGCGATCTGTCGCGATCTATTTCTGCAAGGCCGGTGCCAACGAGAGAGATATATGCCCAAGTGGTTGTTTTTAAAATCGTTTATTTGCTGTCGTCCCACGACAATGGATCAGTCTGAAAAATACATTTATGTAGTTTGCCTCGTTTCGATAAAACAGAAATGTATTTTGCGCCTGAACGAAAACCCCCTTCAGGCGCTATTGCGAATTGAGGAATTGTGAATTCCGAATTGATTGAATAGATTTAAAATCAATAAAAGCAAATTTTGTATTCCACCCCTTTTGAATTCCCGGGTTTTCGTTCAAACACTATTTTCATGACACGCTTTCCGGGCGAAAAGGCAGGTTGCTTCGCTCTCTCTTTGACGGCAACTGCCACCGTGCCCACACCGTTTCCAGGCCCGCATTAGAACCGACAGATTGCCGTTTCCCAGCTACATCGAGAATCAGCAATTCTCATTTTGGTAAAATTATCATGTGGGAGCGGCTTCCGAGCCGCGAAAAGTCGTGGCAAGATGCCACTCACACAGAATGTTAACACCCGGTCTGCCTCATAATGAGAATTGCTGATCGAGAATACCCTCAAATCGTCAATCGCCAATCGTCAATCACCAATCCAATGCCCTACTCCACCGTCACGCTCTTTGCCAGATTTCTCGGTTTGTCGATGTCGCGGTTGAGGAACTTGGCGGAATAGTAAGCCAGGAGCTGGCAGGGGATCACCGTCAGGATGGGGTTCAGAAAATCAAGGGTAGGGGGGACCTCGATGATGTCGTCCGCGATGTCTTTCACCTTGTCGTCTCCCTCTGTGGCGATGGCGATCACCGACCCTTTTCGGCTCTTGATCTCGTGGATGTTGCTCAACATTTTTTCGTGCATTTCATCCTGAGGGATGATGGCCACGGTAGGCATTTCGGGGTTGATAAGGGCGATAGGACCGTGTTTCATTTCTCCAGCGGCATACCCCTCGGCATGAATATAGGAGACCTCCTTAAGCTTCAGGGCGCCTTCCAGGGCAATAGGATAGTTGTACTTTCTCCCCAAAAACAGCCAGTTGGTGCAGCGACAGTACTTTTCTGCAATGGCCTCGATATGGTTGGCCTGTGCGAGCACCTTCTGTATCAGACCGGGAAGGGCCTCGAGGGCACGAATGGCCTGCACCCCTTCTGTGAGAGAGAGATTCTGATGTCGGCCCAACAGGAGGGCCAGGAGGGTCAGGATGGTTAATTGCGAGGTAAAATTCTTGGTGGAAGCCACGCCGATTTCAGGACCCGCGTGGTTGTAGATGCCGGCCTCTGTTTCCCGGGAGATGGAACTCCCCACCACGTTGATCACTCCCAAAAGGCGGGCCCCCTTTCTCTTGGCCTCCTTGATGGCCGCGAGGGTGTCGGCGGTCTCTCCTGACTGGCTGATGGCGATAACAAACGTATTGGGCGGAAAGTTGAGTTTCCGGTATCGGAACTCCGAGCCAAGGCCTACCTCCGTATCGATTTCAGTCAGTCGTTCAAAGATGTATTTTCCCACACTGGCTGCATAATAGGAGGTCCCGCAGGCTACCAGGACCATGTGCCGGGATGCCTTCAGACTCTCCCATACCGGCATGATGCCCCCCAGCTTCGGGACCCCCTCTCCCGGCTCCAGCCTTCCCCGTATAGCGTTCTCGATGGCCGCCGGCTGTTCATAGATCTCCTTGAGCATGAAATGGGGGAATCCGTTCAGTTCTGCGTCCTCGGCCCGCCACTCCACGGTCTCGGTGCTCCGCTGGACCGGTTTGGCCTGGGCCGTGGAGATGGAAAACCCATCGGCCATGACGGTCGCCAGTTCATTTTCCTCCAAATGGACCACCTTGTTGGTGTATCGCACCATGGCCGACACATCCGAGGCCACGAAATGCCCGTCGTCGCTGATGCCGATGATCAATGGGCTCCCTCGTCGGGCCACGACGATCTGGCCGGGGGTCTGTCGATGAATCACGCCGATCCCGAAGGTCCCCTCCACCTGGGCCATGGTTTTTCGGACCGCGTCGCCGAGGTCACCGTTGAAATGGAGTGCAATCAGGTGGGCCAGGACCTCGGTGTCGGTCTCGGACCTGAAGACGATCCCTTCCCTTTCCAGCTTTTTCTTGAGGAAGTGGTAGTTTTCGATGATCCCATTATGAATGACGAATACGTTCTCGTCCCGATCCCGCTGCGGGTGCGCGTTCTCTTCCGAAGGCCTGCCGTGGGTGGCCCACCGCGTATGGGCAATCCCGGCCGTGCCCTTCATTTCCAGGCCGCTTACCTTGTTCTCGAGTTCAGCAATCTTCCCTACGGCCCGCTCCCAGCGGATGGTTTCACCGTCCTGAACAGCCAGGCCCGCAGAGTCATACCCCCGATATTCGAGTCGCTTCAATCCTTCCAGCAGTATCGGCTTTGCCGGTTTCCGCCCCACGTAGCACACAATCCCGCACATAACAGATTCTCCTTAATCTTTCTCTTTATTGGTAGCCGTTCACAGGTTTCAGGTTTCGGGTTTCAGTATTGGAGCTTTAAGGCCGTCAGTGTGCACGTATCGAGCGTCGGATGGGCGCCATGAGAATTGCACCTGATTTATATTCTGTCAATCAGGTCTTGTCTCTGGCAGCTCTCTTCAGGAAAGGAAGACTCTTCAACGTCGTACGGGAATGACCTGCACCTTTTTCCTGAACACTGAACACCGAACACTGAAACCTATCCGTGAACGGTTACCTTTATTGTAATGAGAGCCGAAGCATAATCATTTGCGGAAAGATATACAATACAAATTGTGCTGAGGATACGGCTTGCTTACAGATTCCAAAAAGGGGAAGGCGCGTTCAGCAGTTCGAATATGAACCTGCCACACCAGGGGCGGCAAAAATCCTGTGACGTCTAAAAAAAATCCCCGGCCTGGAATACGGCCAAGTCGGCGCATGCTCCCTGGCGACTGAGCCGAAGCCCTGGCCTTGCCTTTTGTATTGTCATGAGAGGTTTCGGTGTTCGGTGTTCAGTGTTCAGACACGAGACCTGCCTGGCCCCTTGCCTTTCTCGTTCAACTCTCGCGTGGGATGAGTAAAGATAGGTAAGGGCTCACCGTTTACGGGTTCCTTGCTCACGGTTCCCGGTCACCCCTGAATCCCGCTATTCAGCGGGAAACACCGAACAATGGCAACTTTCTTGGTTGCGGCCATCCGCGTTAGTACCTTATCGCCAAGTTTTCTGTCACAAAAAACAAGAAAATCTGTTTGTATCTCAGTACGCCTTATTTTATAGACTCACACGGAGCCACAAAGAACACAGAGAAAAGGGCATGTTCCCGTTTCTTTACAAAAAAATCCTTTGTGTGCTTTGTGTCTTTGTGTGAGATATTTTGGTTGCGGGTATCCGCGTTAGTAGTGATATCTTAGTTGAGCGATATGAATTGCATCTTCGGAAACTTTATAGATAAATCTGTGCTCGTCTGTTATTCGCCTGGACCAGTAGCCAGAAAGAGCATGTTTTAAGGGCTCAGGTTTGCCAACGCCCTCAAAAGGATTGCGCATAGTTTCCTCAATGAGGGTGTTGATGCGGCGAAGAAGTTTTTTATCAGTTTGTTGCCAATAGATGTAATCGTCCCAGGCGTGATCAGAAAAAATGAGCTTCACTCTATCAGCTCCTTTTCAATCCCCGCGCCATTTTCAAGTTGGGCGATTGACTCAATCAGCCGTCTCGTGTTTTTCGGGGATCGTAAGAGGTAGGCTGTCTCTTCAAGGGCTTCAAAGTCCTCAAGGGACATAATGACCACAGAATTCGATGAGTTTCGGGTCACAATCACCGGAGTATGGTCACTACAAACTTTATCCATTGTTTTCGCAAGGTTTTGCCTTGCTGTTGTATAGGTAATAGCTTCCATTTTTTGTACCTCATGTACGGATTATTGTACATCTTGATGCCGGATTGTCAAGCTGATCTTCTTGCCCCAACAGGAGGGCCTGGTGTCACCCATCTTGCATAGTGAATAAAACGCTCAAACTGAAACTGCATCTGATATAGATGTTTCCTCATGGGCAGATCATGGCGCATACAATATGAGGGTGGGCTGTACCACATTACGCTGATGAAGAGAAGAAATTGTGAGAGGATTTCCGTCATGGAATCATGATCGGGACAACGAAATTCGTTGAAAGTATTCGTTTGAAGTATCTTCCCGAAAATGTTGATAAAGAACTCCCTCAATAGCGTTCATTGGGAAGGAGTATCTCTCCGGGACAGGTGTTGGAGAAAGCAGCCTGGGTTTTGAATTGTGATCTTGAGGTGATTAGGCATTCGCGGAGGATACCCAAATCAATGAAGAATGACCGGGATTTACCGGTCTATCTGGTTTGGAAGATCTGCAGGCTGCCCAACGAAGAAAGTGGCCGTTTGTTTGGCATGACCTATTCCGCGATAAGCCATATTTTGAGTTCCATGCGAACCAGAATGCAAAAGGAGACTGATTTGCAGGATAGATACAACCGGATATATTCACTATGCAAGATGTAACACCTGACCCACCACTTTTACAAAAATTGCATAAAAGCACAGACATCCCTTTTTTTGCTCAGAATGCCTGTACAATAAGCTTACCCGATATTATGAAAAGGGTTGATATGATCTTGTTGTTCTCTCTCGCAGGTTAACTGGATGATGACTTCTGTCACGCCCTCAACCTGAGCGGCAGCGGTTTTTATGCTATTAATCGCATCGGCTTGTACATTGCTGGCAATATTGCAAATGAAAATTCTTCCGTTATCAGCCTCAATCTGAACCTTAGGGGCGATCAGAGCCAAACCAGCCTTGACCTTTGCCTCAAGGGCCATGTTCTCGACCAGTTGGCGGGATTGAGCCGTTGCCTGGAAGGTTGCTTTTTGGGCGATTTGGCAGATCATATCCACCGCATCGTCCACAGTCAGCCTGCCAATATGGAGGACCATATCATAAAGCTTGCTGTCCCAAGTATCCGTTCCGTAAACCTGCAGGCCCCATTTCCGGCGTTCTTCGTCATCCTTTTGGAGAATGTAGAGCGCTTCGTCCGCTGGAATGCTATTCCGCCGCATTTCTTCGTTCACCCGGTCTTGCATATCGGCAATAATTCTGACCTTGACAACATGCGGAATATCGCGAAGGAAAAACTGTCCGGCGAGTCCGTGGTAAACGATATTATCCTTTCGGACACGCTGAAGCAGCGCGGAACGCAAGTAACTGATATACCGTTCTTTGCCATGTTTAAAGCGTTCAAGAACCGTGGGGGCATCGTGCAAAGCCCGGATGAGTTTTATTTCAGGGATATTAAAATCTTCAGAAGCCTCCAGCAGGATATCGCGCGAAACGCATTCATAGCCCAACTCATGGGCCAGTTTTTCTGCAACGGCTTTTCCCCGGCTATATGATCCTCGATTGATCGTGATTATCGGCATGCTGTCCTCTTTTCACTTTTTCCAGTGGTTGCGAGCGCCTTGGCGCACGGCTTTCCATAAATTACACTATAAAAGCTTATTTTTTCTTAAGAGAAATATGGGTGAAACGGCTTTTAAAGTCAAGTGAAATGTGACCGTCGCGGCCTGCGGGATTGGGTCCGGAGTAATGTGTAGAAGGTGTGGATGAATCATAAAGGGGTCTACGCTTGACGCATATTCTGCCGCGCCGTTGTAAAGAAGGATTATGTCCAGACCGTTGAGAATGGAATATCTGGGTGTTTGGCATTTAGTGAACAGTGATCTTTTTTTTCGGAAAGCGTCACAAGGAAGTGCTCGAGTGCAAGAATTTTCCCCGGATGCAGAAAGGATAAAGGATGAGGTGTGCAAAAGGTACGAGGTGGCAATGGACGAACTGCACAGATCAAGAAGAGATATTTCAAATGAGCCGAGGAATGGGGTGGTTTATCTGCTGAGGCCTCTGCGGGGAGACAATTTGGAGGAGATCGGGAGGGAATTCAGGGATAGTACCCGGTTCAGTTCGGTCAACAGTTTTGTAGAGAGGATGAGTGGGAAGATATCCGGGGATCGCCAATTGAGAAACTGTGTCGAGGAGATCAAAACTGCCTTGCAGATCAGTCAAGCGTAGACTTGACCCTTTTACAAGATGTGCAGCTTACTAAATGTCGATTTCGATGATGTCCACCGTTGCCAGATGGCTCTCGTGAAACTGGGTATACACCAGCGGGTAATAGGGACGATTCGGCGAAAGATTCAACAGGGTGAGGAGCGATAGACTCACACGGAGCCACAAAGAACACAGAGAAAAGGGCATGTTCCCGTTTCTTTACAAAAAAATCCTTTGTGTGCTTTGTGTCTTTGTGTGAGATATTTTGGTTGTGGGTATCCGCGTTAGGGTCGATACGCAACACAACTCTCGCCGGATCCTTGCCGGAGGCGGGAGGGAGTACGTACATGGGGATGTTTTTAGGTTGAATTGGAGGGGCCTGTATGATCACTGAGGACCATGCCAAGGAAATCTCAAATAGATGCTGCGGGCGCCATCCACCACTGGACCCTGAGACCCTGGAGATCAGTAAGGACTCCTTACAATTCTCTGATATTTTGCTGTTTTCCCATCTTCGGTGTTTTGTCTGTGTAACCATGGGGTAAAGGGAGGGCCGTGCCTAACGCCGGGATCTTCGACCGGCGGCCATTTTGCCTTGACTTATGCCTCCGTTGGGTGTATCAGAACCCTCCAATTGAACATCGACACAATTTGTCTTCTTTGACCCCATGGCTCGGGC
>CAYLJZ010000045.1:0-22835 GCA_964384085.1 uncultured Desulfobacteraceae bacterium | reverse complement strand
TCGACGGCATGACCCCGGTTGAGGCACTGGTGACGCTCAATGAACTGAAGGAGCGGCTGAATTCTGGCCTGATTCACTTGTAGTGAGGAACTCACCCAGGGCGAGGAAGGCAGCAATTCTCATTTTGGAAAAATGACCTTGTGGGAGCGGCTTTCCAGCCGCGAAAAATCGTGGCAAGATGCCACTCACACAGCATTTCGACTCCAGGTCCACTTCATAATGAGAATTGCTGCGCGGAAGGCGCTCGGAGTGACAAAAATAAAAAATAATGATATAGAGTCGTTCATTCCCTCATTCCCTGATACAAAAAATGAGAAAACCGGGTGCTCCCTACGTCTGTGAAAGAGAGGGTGTTGGGTGTGGCTGCGCAGCGACGGATGGGCACTCAGGAGTTGCAGAGTTTAAGATTCGGGGTTCGCAAAAATCATTCGTTTATGAAAAATAGTATTCATTCCATATGGATGGTCTTCTTCCTGGCGGTTTTCTTTGTCGCGCCCTCTCCGGCGTTTTGCAAGAGCAAGGCCGATCCGGAGGCCCTTCTCGAGGCTGCAGGCCAGTGCAGAAAGGCACTGGAAGCGTCGTCCGAAAAGAAAATGTACCGCAACCGCTGGCTCACTTGCGTGGACCTCTACCAAAAGGTCTACACGACCTATCCCGATAGCTCCCAGGCCGTGTGGGCGCTCTATCGTTCAGCCGCTCTTTACGCCGGAATGTACCAACACTCCGGTATCGACAAGGATCTGGATGAGGCGATCGCCCTTTACAAAATGCTGGTCGACAGACATAAGAACCATGATCTGGCCGATGATGCCCAGAACAAAATCGGTGAGATTTATTATGAGATCAAGAAGGACCCTACACAGGCCTATTTGGAATTCCTCAAGGTGGACGTCAATTTCCCGTCCGGGAATATGCGGCCCAAGGCCAGGGAGATGCTCAACAAGCTTGCCGAGACCCTCAAGGTCAAGGAGACGCAGGCCGGGGAGGCAGGGGTCCCTCTCCCGGGTAAATCCGAACGGGTTCGTGTTACAGATATCCGTCACTGGTCAACCCCCAATTACACGCGGGTGGTGATCGATCTTGATGGGCCTGTAACCTACGAACACCACCTGTTGAAGGCCGATCCCGATCACGATAAGCCTCGGCGGATTTATATGGATCTCAAGAACGTCCGTATCCCCAAAAACATTGACAATACCGTCGTGATCAAAGACGATCTCCTTCAAGGGGCCAGGGCAGGGCAATACACGCTGGATACGGTGCGGGTGGTTCTGGATATAGAACAGATAGGAGAGTACAACGTATTTCACATCTACGACCCCTTCAGGATTGTGGTAGATGTGCGCGGACCGGAAGAGGCCCAGGCCCAGATCCAGCCGAAACTCGCAACCAAAAAACGGGGGGTCAGAAAAGGAATCCGGAAGGAGGAGGCGCCTGACCCTACGGTCTCTCTGGCCCGGCAGCTCGGTTTGACTGTCAAGAGAATCGTCATTGACCCGGGACATGGGGGAAAAGACCCCGGTTGTCAGATCGGGGGACGGTACGAAAAGGACATCACCCTGAGCTTTGCCAAGCTTCTGGCCCGGAAATTGAGAGAAAAGGTGGGGTGTGAGGTCTTTTTCACCAGGGACACGGATGTCTTTTTGTCACTGGAGCAGCGGACGGCCATTGCCAATATGAAAAAGGCGGATCTGTTTATCTCGTTGCATGTCAATGCCCACAAAGACAGTCGGATCCACGGAGTGGAGACCTATTTTCTCAACATGGCCACGGACCAAAGCGCGGTAATGGTCGCGGCAAGGGAGAACGCCACATCCGAGAAGAGCATCAGCGACCTCCAGACCATCCTGAATGACCTCATGCTGAATACCAAGATCAATGAGTCGAGCCGGCTGGCCCATAACATCCAGAATGGGATGGTTGGGGGCATTGAGAAAAGGTACTCGACTATCAAAAGCCTGGGCGTCAAGCAGGCCCCTTTTTATGTCTTGATCGGCGCCGAAATGCCTGCGGTGCTGATAGAGGTCGGCTTCCTCAGCAATCCCAAAGAAAGGGAGCGGCTGGTGGACCAGAACTATCAGCAAAGCGTCACAGACGGTATTTTTGCTGGAATCAGGACCTATATCGAGAGTATTGAACACGCCTACCGGGGAGGATAGCTCTCCTACTTCATTCTCAGATAGGCATCGATAAACATATCGATCCCCCCATCCATGACCCTTTCTATATTTCCGTCCTCGATATTTGTTCGGTGATCCTTCACCAGTCGGTAGGGATTGAAGACATAGGATCGGATCTGGCTTCCCCATGCGATATCCTTCTGGGTCTGGTGTATCTCATATTTTTTCTGGTCCAGTTTATTTTTTTCAACTTCATAGAGCTTTGACTTGAGCACCTTCATGGCCATGTCCTTATTGCGGTGCTGGGATTTCTCGTTTTGGCACTGAACAACGATGTTCGTAGGAAGGTGGGTGATTCTGATCGCGGAGCTGGTCTTGTTGACGTGTTGACCCCCTGGCCCGCTGGCCCGGAAGGTGTCGATGCGAAGGTCGTTTTCATCAATCTCTATCGTAATATCGGTATCCACTTCGGGCATGACCGAAACCGATGCAAAGGTGGTATGCCTCCTCCCTGTGGCGTCAAAAGGGGAGATCCGGACCATGCGGTGGATTCCGTGCTCGGATTTTAAATATCCATATGCATATGGGCCGGCGATGGTGAAGGTGACGTTTTTTATGCCGGCCTCGTCCCCCGGAAGGTAATCGATGACCTGGACGTCCATCCCTTTTTCCTCGCCCCACCGGGTGTACATCCTGAAAAGCATTTCTACCCAGTCCTGGGCCTCGGTCCCGCCGGCCCCTGCATTGATGGCGAGAATGGCATTGCGTTTATCATCGGGATCTCCAAGGAGGGAGGTCAATTCCATCCCCTTGACCTCCCTCTGAAGCCGGGCTACGTCCTGTCTGACCTCTTTGAGGACCGTGTCATCGTTTTCTTCATGCGCGATTTCAGCGAGGATCCTTGTGTCTTCCGCCTCTTTGTAAAGTTTTTGCCAGGCATCCAGCAGTTCTCTCATCCAGGCCCTCTCCTGGCTCAGACGGGAGACCTCTTCCTGGTCCTTTTGCCAGAAACCAGGGGTTGCCATCAATTTTTCAATTTTCTCAAGTTCCTGCTGATGGCTGTCCAGGTCAAAGATGACCTCTGAGCGCGCCGAGTTGTTCCATCATAAGATCGATTTTTTCGGTGATATCTTCAAACATAGCCGTCGCCTCCGTTAAGGACTCTGTATCCGTTCACAGGTTTCAGTGTAAGGACATGCCGGCACCGTCCGTTGAGGTCATCCGACCAATTCGCGCACACAGCCAGAAAAAGGCTTATACGCACAGACAGTGTCTTTGATGATAATCAACTATAATCCTGACCGAACGATGATTCAACACCTATTTGGGGATGCCCTATAATGGGTTGATGTTCCCGCTAGGTTTCGCAATCTGCGCTGCTTTCCTGTTTTTCCTTGCCGGCCGGAAGGTCTTCAGGTCAGCAAAGCTCCGCCAGGGAAAAATTGCCCGGCTTAAACTGGATCTTGACATCTTCATGTCCTTTTTAGTATGAACACATCTCAAGTGAAAGCCCGATGGTGTGAAAAGGAAGTTGAAGAGAGTTTCTCCACAGTCGTTTCACAAACCAATACAAAATTGCAACGTAAAGATCATCAGTGACAAGTCTCGTGTTTCAGGCGTCGTTTCCTGTTTGTGGAGAAATGTCGGTTGGCTCAGGCTTATTAACGTTTCCGGTTTGTCCAGGTTAGGAGATTGATTATGAAAGTTCTCGTGAGTGATCCGTTATCGGACGTGGGTGTAAAGATCTTTCAGGAAACACCCGGAATTGATGTAGATGTCAACACCGGCCTTACACCGGATGAACTGAAGGGGATCATCGGAGGTTATGACGGCCTTGTGATACGAAGCGCTACCCGTGTGACGGCCGATATCCTTCAAGCGGCTGGCCGGCTGAAGGTCATCGGGCGTGCCGGAATCGGCCTGGATAACGTCGATATCCCCGCAGCGAGCCAACGTGGGATTGTGGTCATGAACACCCCTGAGGGAAATACCATCACCACTGCCGAGCATACCATGGCCATGATCATGGCCCTTTCGCGGAACATCCCCCAGGCAACGGCCTCACTCAAGGAAGGAAAATGGGAAAAAAAGAAGTTCAAAGGCCGTGAGCTTTACAACAAGACCCTGGGACTCATCGGGCTGGGACATATCGGCCGGATCGTGGCCGACAGGGCCAGGGGAATGAAGATGAAGGTTATCGTCTATGATCCGTATATCAAGCCGGACCGAATTGAACAGCTCGATTTCGAGCCGGTTTCCCTCGACGCCCTCTTGGAGCGGGCGGATTACATTACCGTGCACACCCCCAAGACAGAAGAGACCAAGAACATGTTCAACCGGGAACTCATCTCCAGGATGAAAAAGGGGGCCATGATCATCAACTGCGCGAGGGGCGGAATCGTCAATGAGGGGGATGTGTATGAGGCATTGAAATCGGGACATCTGGGAGGAGCGGCCTTTGACGTATTCGAGACCGAGCCGCCCGGAAAGACCGGTCTCATTGAACTCCCGAACTTTATCTGCACCCCTCATCTGGGAGCGTCCACTAAGGAGGCGCAGGATAACGTGGCCAAAGACGTGGCCGAACAGATCGTTGCCTATCTCCTTCATGGAACCGTAAAAAACGCCGTCAATGTGCCCACCATCAGCGAAGAACTCATGACGGTTTTGAGACCCTTTGTGACGCTGCTGGAGAGGATCGGGTCGCTGCAGGCCCAGTTAGCCGAAAGCGCCCTGGTCAAGATAGAGGTCCATTACAGGGGCGCCATCACCGAATACGATGTAACCCCGCTGACCACTGCCCTTCTCAAAGGGCTGTTGACGCCGATTCTCAAAGACGATGTGAATTTTGTGAATGCCCCCTATATCGCCGCTGACCGGGGCATCGAGGTCGTGGAGTCAAAGAGTTCTACCTCGGATGATTTTGCCAGTCTCATGAAGGTCTCCGCCAAGAGTCTGGAAGGACAAAACATCGTATCCGGCACCATCTTTGGGAAAAACCTCCCCAGAATATTGCGGATCAACAATTTCTATCTGGAGGCGATTCCCGAGGGACACATCCTCCTGATCCGAAATGAAAACACTCCGGGCGTCATCGGCGAGATCACCTCGGCCCTTGCCAGGCATCAGATTAACATCGGCCGCATGCAGGTGGGAGAGGAAAAAGAGAAGAGGCAGAACGTGATCCTTATAACCACCGGGGCCATTGTCGGCGACGACATCCTCGATGAGATCCGCGCTTTTAAGAATGTTCACTCGGCACAGCGGATTGAATTGTAGAGCGGACTGGGGGATTGAGGAATTCAGGAATTCATGGATTTGGGAATTGAGGGATTGAGGAATTCGGGAATTCGCAATTGCTGAATTTATAATTGCTTATAGGTTAGGAGTCAGATCATGGAAGAAGAAGAAAAGGGTTTTGTCATAAAGGACAGACGATCATTTGATGAGCAGGGAGAGCTCAAAAGGACCGACACATCCGAGGAAAAAGCGGTGAAGAAGGAACCTGAAGAGAAGCCCCCCAAAGAAGAAACGTCGTACTCTCCCTTGCCCGAGGTTAACTTTTCATCCCTTATCCTCAGCCTTAGTTCCACGGCCTTTCTCCATTTAGGTGAAATTCCTGATCCCAGTACCGGCAAAAAAACCAAGGACCTGGCGCTGGCCAAACATGTGATCGATACCATCGGGATGCTGAAGGAAAAAACCGCGGGCAACCTTACGATGGAAGAAAAGCAGCTTATCGAAAATATCCTGACAGAACTCAGGTTGCGCTACGTAAAGGCCAAATGATGTGGGCCGTTGTGCGAATGCGTCCCCACATCGGCTATGGGAACGGGGGACGCAAAGGAAAAGCCTCTGAATGGCGTGTTACCTTCTCAGGGGACAACCATTCGATAACCAATAACAAACGACCCATAGCGATTTAAAGTTTCATTGGATGGATTTCCTACCGGAAAACAAATGAAAGGGGTTATATGCCGTTTACGAAATTTGCTTCAGCACGGGCTGGCCGTCTGAACCTGAGGAAGATACATTTCGGTTTCGCATGTCTGGCCGCGGGGCTTATCGCGGCTGCTTTGATCATTTCGGCATCACCATCACGGGCTGAGTCACCCGGCCTCCTCCCTGGCGCCCCCGGCTCTTTTTCCAGCCTGGTCAAAAAGGCAAAGGCTTCTGTGGTAAACATCAGCACCGTTAAGACCATTACCGGCGGTACGGGGCTTCCGTTCTCCTTTGGTGCCCCTTCCGGACCCAACGATCCTTTACGAGACTTTTTTGACAGATTTTTTGGCGATCAGATGCCCAAGGACTTCAAACAGAGGAATCTTGGATCCGGTTTTATTATCGATGCAGAAGGGTTTATCCTGACGAATAATCATGTGGTGGAGAAGGCCGACGAGATCACTGTCAAGTTGTCAGATGGAAAAAGCTTTCCGGCAAAAATCGTGGGCCGCGACCCCAAAACCGATCTGGCACTTATTTCGATACAAAGCGACCAGGCTCTGACCCCCCTTCCGATGGGCGACTCCGACAGCCTGGAGGTTGGAGACTGGGTTGTGGCCATGGGGAACCCCTTTGGCCTCGACAACACGGTCACGGCTGGGATTGTCAGCGCCAAATACAGACATATCGGGGCTGGGCCTTACGAGAATTTTATTCAGACGGACGCGTCCATCAATCCCGGAAACAGCGGCGGGCCGCTCGTGAACACCCGTGGCGAAGTTATCGGAATCAACACCGTTATTTTTTCCCAGACCGGGGGAAGCATCGGTATCGGATTTGCCATTCCCATCAACATGGCCAAAGAGATCCTGGGTCAACTCAAGAAAGGAAAAGTGGTCAGGGGCTGGTTAGGCGTCATGATCCAGAAAATCACCCCGGAGCTTAAGGAAAAGCTTGGGCTGAAAGACGAAAGGGGCGCTCTGGTGGCTGACGTCTCATCGGGTGGGCCTGCAGAAAAGGCCGGCATTCAGCGCGGGGATGTCGTTGTTTCCTTTAATGGCAAGAATGTCGATGAAATGAAAGACCTCCCCTATATCGTCGCCTCAACGCCTATAGGGGCGACCGTACAGGTGAAGGTCATTCGAAAGGGACGGGAAGAGGTTTTTGAAGTTACAATAGCCGAGTTGGAAGACGATAAAGGGGACCTTGAAACAGAGGACAAAAGCGGCGTCGAAAACCGGCTGGGTTTAAGGGTAGAACAACTCACGCCGCAGGTGGCAAAAGAATTTGGTCTCCCTGAAACCGATGGCCTCGTCATTGCTGAGGTGGACCCCAATTCGCCCGCGGCAGAGGCTGGCCTCAGACCGGCAGATATCGTTCTCGAAATAGACCAGAGCCCTGTGAAAGACGCTGCTGATTTTCTTCAAAGGATCGAACGCAGTAAGAAGGGCGACACGCTTCTCTTCTTGATAAAAAGAGGAAATTCAACCGTGTATGTGACGGTAAAGGTAGAGAATTGACCCTGCAGACGTTCGCCCTGCTGATGCGGATGATGGATGTCACGAACATTCTTCATTCATGGCGATCGAAGGAGTCGTATCGTTCGGCGAGCGTCAAAAACAGGCAATGACCTGACCTTCCATAAGACCAGTTAACGCTCAAGCACCCAGAGGGAGGGTCGTTTCTTTCCTAACGCGATATGGAACCAGGATCTTCATCCGAACGACGGCCGAATACCGATACATCGTCACTCCATTTCGCGCCCGCCAAGCTGAACCTGCAATTGAGAGTGACAGGCCGCAGACCGGACGGGTACCACGAGCTTGTTTCTATCATGGTGCCTGTGGGTCTTTATGACCGCCTCGACCTTCGGATGACGTCTGACAACCGCATCAACATACGCTGCCGGGGCCTTTCTGTACCCTCCGACGAAGAAAACCTTGTCTATCGAGCCGCAAGGGCCTTTTTTTCCAAAACAGGCACGCTTCATGGACTTTCCCTAATACTCACAAAGAACATACCGGTCTCCGCAGGATTAGGAGGCGGGAGCAGTGACGCAGCGTGCGTGCTCAAGTTCCTCAACCGAGAATATGATTTTCCGCTCTCAGGGAAAGAAATGGCGGAACTGGCCCTTGGCCTGGGGGCGGATGTCCCTTTTTTTCTGACAGAAAGGCCCTGCATTGCCCGAGGGATCGGGGAAATCCTGGAACCGATTGAAAACTGGCCTGAATTTTGGTATGTTATTGTTATGCCGCCCCTTCAAGTGTCGACCGCCTGGGTCTATGGGCATCTGAATCTATCTCCGGCCTCAAGTGAATTAGAGTTGACAAATGAGGCGTATAGGGATATTGTCTATCATTTAAATAAGAAACCCCTTCTTATCGATCGCATCCTGGCAAATGATTTGGAGCGGGTTACGGCTGAGCGGTTTCCTGTCATTCGGCGTATAAAAGGTCTGTTGAAAGAGGCAGGAGCGGAGGGGGCGCTGATGTCGGGCAGCGGCCCGAGCGTCTTTGGGGTTTTCACATCAAGAGACAAAGCCCTCCAGGCAAAGGAGGGCCTCGCGGGCAGCAATCTTGGAGAACTATTTCTCGTGCAGGGCCACAGGGCCTGCGACCTCCACTATCTGACCGCTTCACTGGGGTGTCGTCAAGCGGTAAGACACGGGCCTTTGGAGCCCGCATTCGGAGGTTCGAATCCTCCCACCCCAGCCAAAAGAGAATGGAAGAGGACTCAATTTGGATCAGGAAATAAAATTGTTCGGGGGCACCTCAAATCCCGAATTGACCCTTGAGGTTTGTAATTACCTTGGAGCCAAGCCGGGAAAGATCCTTGCCAAGACCTTCAGCGATGGCGAGATCCAGGTGGAAATCGGAGAAAACATTCGCGGCAGGGATGTATTCATCATCCAGTCGACCTCCACCCCTGTCAACGACAACCTGATGCAGCTTCTGATTGTCATGGATGCCATGAGGCGGGCCTCAGCCGAACGCATCACAGCCGTTATTCCCTATTATGGCTACAGCCGACAGGACCGAAAGGTCAAACCAAGGGTCCCCATCAGCGCAAAACTGGTAGCCGATCTCATCACCACAGCAGGGGCAAACCGGGTGGTATCCATGGATCTGCATGCAGGCCAGATTCAGGGCTACTTCAACATCCCTGTCGATAACATCTTCGCCGCCCCCATTCTACTGAAATATATTCAAAATAACCTGCAGGACGATTTGGTTATCATTTCGCCCGACGCCGGCGGCGTTGAGCGGGCCCGTGCCTTTGCCAAACGTCTGGATGCGTCTCTGGCCATCATCGATAAGAGACGCGAAGCCCCGAATATCGCTCAGGCGATGAATATTATCGGAGAGGTGAAGGACAAGACGGCCATCATCCTCGACGATATGGTGGATACCGCAGGGACACTGACGCAGGCCGCTGCCGCGCTCAAGGACCGGGGGGCGCGTAAAATCCATGCCTGCTGCACGCATCCTGTCCTTTCCGGACCGTCGATTGAG
Organism: uncultured Desulfobacteraceae bacterium; assembly: GCA_964384085.1. Lineage (GTDB taxonomy): Bacteria > Desulfobacterota > DSM-4660 > Desulfatiglandales > Desulfatiglandaceae > AUK324. Next base: position 13,261 of record CAYLJZ010000045.1, on the reverse strand, counting down.
AGAATCGCGGCCTCGCCGATTGACAGCCTGGTCGTCACCAACACCATCCCCCTGAATGACAGGGCCAGGGATTGCCGGAAAATCATTGTACTATCCATTGCAGAACTGTTAGGGGAAACGATCAAGAGAAGTCACAATTCTCATTCAGTCAGCACCTTGTTTGTCTAACTTATCGACGCAAACGCCTGGATAAAATCAAGCGTTTTTGGCTTGTGAAAAATTTTATTAATAGCGGAGGACCTCATGCATCAGTTAACGCTTGCCGCCCAGGAAAGAGACCTAAAAGGAAAAGGAGCGGCCAGAAAATTTAGAAAAAATAATCAACTGCCAGCCATTTTCTATGGCCCGACAACCAAGCCCATGAAGCTGGCTGTCAATCTCGCTGAATTTGAGCGCATCACAAAGCTGTCCGGGTTCGAGAATACCATTCTGGACCTTAAGATTACATCTCGCAACGGGGAAGAGACGAGGAAGGCGATGGTGAAGGAACTCACGTTAGACCCCGTAAAGAGTTCCTGTCTTCACGCCGACTTCTACGAAATCTCCATGGATAAGGAGATCACCGTGGATATTCCTATCCGCCTGGTGAACACGCCGATAGGCGTGACAAATGGCGGACTGCTTCAGGTGGTGCGAAGAGAGCTTACCGTCTCCTGTTTTCCGGATAAGTTGATAGATTCCATAGACATCGACGTATCAGGCCTGGACATGGGAGATTCGGTGCATATTCGTGACATCGCACTTCCCGAGGGGATTACCTGCGTGGATGAAGAGAACCTGACCGTGGCCGTCGTCTCCGCACCTGCCGGAGGACCGGAAGGAGCTCGTGGAGAGGAAATCGAGGAAGAAACGGCAGCCTCAGAAAAGGGAGCTGCTGAAGGAGCAAAGGGAAAAAAGAAAGGGGGTGACCAGTAACAGGCAATTTGCACTTGATTGTGGGCCTCGGCAATCCCGGACGGGAATATGAAACAACGAGACATAATGTAGGATTTCAGGTTGTCGATCTGTGGTGCAGGGATCTGGGGCTGTCCCTGAGCAGCAGCCGCCGCTTCCGTGCAAAGACCATCCGGGGGGATTTCCGGGGGAATGCTATTATACTTCTTTGCCCCCTGACCTTCATGAACCTGAGTGGTGAGTCGGTCAGGGCCTGTGCCAGCTATTATGCCCTGGAGACCAATAGGATTTTGGTTGTTCATGACGATCTGGATCTCCCTTTGGGGAGAATAAAGATCATCAGGAACGGCGGGGCCGGAGGGCACAAAGGTGTATCATCCATCATCCGACATCTGGGGAGCACCGAATTTTGCCGCGTAAAGGTCGGAATAGGTCGTCCACGGTATGGTGAGGCCGTGGAAGGCTTTGTCCTGGCTCCCTTTTATGCCGATGAAAGGCAGCTTGCCCAAGAAGCGATCCGGGCGGCTGTGAACGCGTGCGAACGATTTGTTTTGGAAGGGGTTGAATCGGCGATGAATCATATCAATCGCCTGAATTTAGTAAACTAAGGAGGAAAAAACTGATGCAGGGATTAACCGTTTATGCCCCCTTCTTGGGGATACTGAGCCTGGTTATTGCATGGCTCATCTACGGCTATGTAAAGAAGCAGCCTAATGGCAATCAACTGATGCAGGAGCTGGAGTCTGCCATTCATACAGGCGCTATGGCCTTTTTGAAAAAAGAGTATTCCGTGCTTGTTGTTTTTATTGCCATTGTGTTTGTCCTTCTGGGCTGGGGGATTTCATGGAAAACCGCGGTTGCCTTCTTGACGGGAACGATATGCTCCATTGGCGCAGGCTATTCAGGGATGACGGCGGCGACAAAGGGCAATTCCAGGACCGCCGAGGCGGCCAATAAACATGGCCAGGCAAAGGCCTTGAATGTGTCGTACTTTTCCGGATCGGTCATGGGTCTGGCCGTAGCAGGGCTTGGAATGCTGGGCCTGGGCTTCTGGTTCTGGTTCTATGGCGGTTCTCCGGACACGGCCCAGTACATCAACGGCTTTGCCATGGGGGCCAGTTCCATCGCCCTCTTTGCCCGTGTGGGCGGCGGGATCTACACCAAGGCCGCGGACGTGGGCGCCGACTTGGTGGGCAAGGTAGAGGCCGGCATTCCCGAGGACGACCCGCGCAATCCTGGGGTTATTGCAGACAATGTGGGCGACAATGTGGGGGATATCGCCGGCATGGGCGCCGATATTTTTGAATCGTTTGTGGGCTCGGTTATCGCCACCATCGCCATTGCCGCCACCCTGACCATCAACACGCCCGAGACCCTCGCCGCGTTCATCAAAGAGTTCCCTGCGCTTCAGGGAATGGATGCCACGGCCATCAAGCTCAAATATATGGCCATGCCCATCCTGGTGGTCATGGCAGGCCTGATCAGTTCCTTTTTCGGCGTATTTTCCATCAAGATTTTCCAGAAAGGGAATCCTGCCGGGGCGTTGAGATATACCACCTTTGTGGCGGCCATTATTTTCATTATTCTTACCTATATCGTCACCAAGTCCATCGGCATGCCGATGGGGGCATTCTGGGCGATTTTTTCCGGGCTCCTGTGCGGCATCGCCATCGGTCTTTTGGCCGAGTATTACACATCAGGACCGCCTGTCAAGTATATCGCCAAACAGTCCGAGACCGGTGCTGCCACGCTCCTTATCGCCGGGCTGGCCGTGGGGATGCAGTCCACATGGCTTCCGATCATGGGTATCTGTATCGCCACGTTTGTCGGCTACACCACAGCCGGGATCTACGGAATCGGTCTTTCCGCGGTGGGCATGCTGGCCACGGTGGGGGCGACCATGACGGTGGATGCGTATGGACCCATCGCCGACAACGCCGGCGGGATTTCCGAGATGTCCGGTTTGGGACCCGAGACACGTAAGATTACCGATAGCCTGGATGCCCTGGGCAACACCACCGCGGCCATCGGCAAGGGGTTTGCCATCGGATCTGCGGCCTTGACGGCCCTGGCCCTGTTCGTGGCCTATATCCAGGCGGCGGGCCTTGACATGATCCGCCTCGACGACCCGATGGTGGTCATCGGCGTCTTTCTCGGCGCCATGGTTCCGATGGTCTGCGCGGCCCTTACCATGACCTCTGTGGGCAAGGCCGCCTTTGCCATCGTGGAAGAGATCCGTCGTCAGTTCCGGGAAATTCCGGGCCTTCTGGAAGGCAAACCAGGGGCCAAGCCCGACCCGGCCAGGTGTGTCTCCATTGCGACCGCCTCTTCCTTGAAAGAGATGGTGACGCCGGGCCTCATTGCGGTCCTCGCGCCTGTGGCCGTGGGCTTTCTGCTTGGAACCAAGACGCTGGGCGGGATGCTCCTGGGGGCCACGGTCATGGGGGCCTTCCTGGCCCTGTACATGGCCAACGCCGGCGGCGCCTGGGACAATGCCAAGAAATGGATCGAGGCTGGGAACTTGGGCGGAAAAGGCTCCAACAACCATAAGGCCGCCGTGGTAGGCGACACCGTGGGCGATCCGTTCAAAGACACCTCGGGTCCTGCCATGAACATCCTGATCAAGCTGATGTCCGTGGTGGCCCTGGTCCTTGCGCCCATTCTTCCGGTGGTCGGGTTGTTTCTGAGATAGGTGTTTGATTAAAGAAAAATTGGTGTATATTCATATGTTTCACATCCCGTAAGGCCCATGGCAGAAGGGGAAGCCCTTTTGCCAACGGGCCTGCGGCTGTGAGGCCTGATTCCGTGCCTGCGGAACCGTGCCTGAAATGGCCGCCTTTTAGAGCGGCCGTCCTGAGGAGTTGAGGGATAGTTTCCGCCTTCCCTGATGCCTCGCGATTTAAGTTAAGGAGGTCTAAATGTTCAGTGTGGGTGATTTGGCCGTATATCCTGCGCATGGCGTCGGCATCATCGAGAGGATCGAGAACCAGGAAATCTCCGGTTGTGAACAAGACTTTTATGTCATGCGAATTCTCGACAACAACATGATTATCATGATACCAACCAGAAACGTGAATAATGTGGGTTTGAGGGGAATCATCAACGAAACAGAGCTGCCAAGGCTATACTCCATTCTGGAAAGAAGAGATGTTGCCCTTGACAATCAGACCTGGAACCGGCGTTACAGGGAGTACATGGACAAGATTAAGACCGGCTCCGTCTTTGAGGTTGCCGAGGTGTATCGCGACCTGTTGATGCTGAGGGTGGAAAAGGAGCTTTCTTTTGGCGAAAGAAAAATGCTGGAAACCGCCCGAGGCCTGCTGATCAAAGAAATTTCCCTTGCAAAACAGATCGGCGAATCGCAGGTAGAGGAAGATCTTGACGGAATGTTTTCCTGATTCGCATGATGATTGCATCGTCCCTGTCCACGGCGCCTCGATAAAACGATCTCAGCACCCGTCAGCAAGTATATGAATGTCACAGAATCCAGACAGGATATTTTCCTGTGAAATACTCGAGAGCGATCAGGATAACCGGCTGGATGTCTTTCTCTGCAACCGTTCGACGGGTCTCTCTCGGTCACGGATACAGTCGCTCATAAAGGAGGGGTATGCCACAGTCAATGGCGCCCTTTCAAAGGCGAGTCACAAACTGAAGGCAGGGGATCGCGTCTTTCTTGCCATTCCCCCTCCATCGGAAATGATTCTTACGCCCGATGACGTCGACTTCCAGGTGATCTTCGAAGACGATGCCTTGATCGTTTTATCAAAGCCTGCAGGGGTTGTGGTTCACCCGGCCCCCGGGCATTCGACCAATACCCTGGTCCACGGGCTTCTCAAGCACTGCAAAGACCTCTCCGGAATCGGGGGCGTACTGAGGCCTGGAATTGTGCATCGGCTCGACAAAAATACCTCCGGTCTCATGGTTGTTGCAAAAAGCGACTCTGCCCATGCCTCTCTATCGGGACAATTCAAGGCTGGACTGATAAAAAAGCAATACCTGACCATCGTGCATGGACATCTGAGCGGAGAGGAAGGGAAAATTGATCTCCCCATAGCCCGGCATCCGGTTCGACGAAAGGAGATGGCGGTTGCGGCTTCCGGCGGCAGACATGCCCTGTCGCTGTGGCGGAAGCTGATGGAATTTCAAAGCGGATTTTCCTTCCTGTCTGTTTCCATTAAGACAGGACGAACGCACCAGATTCGCGTGCATCTTTCTCATATCGGCCATCCCGTTGCGGGAGATCCTGTCTACGGCTACCGGCGGGACCGGCGGAAAAAACGCTCCACCCTGCACCCTGAGCGTTTGCCTGACTTTGACAGACAAATGCTCCATTCGAGCCGTTTAGGGTTTATCCACCCGGTGACTCAGAAATGGATGGAGTTCGAATCGCCCTTGCCGTCTGACATGAACTGTGCCTTGGACCGCTTGAAATCGCTGGATTTGCAACGATAATTCGGAATCCTGTTCTAAAAAGCCTTGACATAAGAAATAATGCGACTATAATAACGCTCATCTTAAATTTTTCCTGCCTTTCGGAGGATTCGGTATAGACCGGATATCTGTGTAGACTCCATAACAACTCTGCTGAGTAACTTTCATTAACTCACACAAAAGGGTTTTCGATACACGGCCTCCTGTCCGCAAGAGGGCGCTGTCGTGTCTTTCAACTGATGTCAATACAGCCAACTTGCGTTAGCCTCCATATGTATGCTGGTCGAGAGTCACCAAACAAACAGGCGGCGAAACTGTGTTAAATTTTCAATTGGATTACATGCCATCCTGAATGCTGTACACAAATCGTCATAGCGTTGAGTGGCTGAACCATTCCTTCGGAAACGGGTCGCCTGTATGAATGCGGTGGGCTGAAGGGCATGACCGCGAATGGACGTATACATGTACTGAAAAACGAAATATGAGTAGACAGGGATACTCCCCTGAATGCTTGGAGCTTAAAACGACCTAACCGCCTCTTGAGGGGGCCGTGACAAACGGAGAGAACAGATGAATCTTGTCGAACTAAAAGAAATGAAGATCAGTCAACTGACCGAAATGGCGAAAGAGTTTAACATCGAGGGGGCCTCCGGGATGCGGAAGCAGGACCTGACGTTTGCCCTGCTGCAGGCCCATTCCGCTCGAAACGGATTGATATATGGAGAAGGGGTCCTGGAAATTCTTCCGGACGGGTTCGGGTTTCTTCGCGCCCCGGATGCCAACTACCTTCCCGGCCCTGATGATATCTATATCTCTCCCTCGCAGATCCGTCGGTTCAACCTGAGAAAGGGGGATACGGTCTCCGGGCAGATACGGCCGCCAAAGGAATCAGAGCGGTATTTTGCCCTGTTGAAGGTGGAAAAGGTGAATCATCAGGACCCGGAGATATCGAGAGAAAAAATCCTGTTTGACAACCTGACCCCGCTCTATCCGGATAAAAGGATTACCCTGGAGGTCTCCCATGACAATTATTCGACTCGAATCATGGATCTGATGACGCCCATCGGAAGGGGGCAGCGGGGGCTCATTGTCGCCCCTCCCAGGACAGGGAAGACCATGCTCCTTCAGAATGTCGCCAACGCCGTTTCGGCCAATCATAAAGACATCCACAAGATCGTCCTCCTCATCGATGAAAGACCGGAAGAGGTCACTGACATGGCCCGATCCGTTGATGCCGAGGTCATCAGTTCCACCTTTGATGAACCTCCTCACCGCCACGTCCAGGTCGCGGAGATGGTCATTGAAAAGGCAAAACGACTGGTCGAGCACAAACTGGATGTTCTGATCCTTCTGGACAGCATTACCCGGTTGGCGAGGGCCTATAACTCGGTTGTTCCCCCCAGCGGAAAGATCCTCTCCGGCGGGCTTGACTCCAATGCCCTTCACAAGCCGAAACGCTTCTTCGGGGCCGCTCGAAACATTGAAGAAGGGGGAAGCCTCACCATTATTGCCACGGCCCTCATTGACACGGGGAGCAGGATGGATGAGGTCATCTTTGAGGAATTTAAAGGCACGGGCAATATGGAAATTCACCTGGATCGAAAGTTGAGCGACAGGCGCGTCTTCCCGTCCATTGACATCAATCTTTCAGGGACTCGAAAGGAAGAACTTTTGATAGACGAGGCGGACCTCAACCGCATCTGGATTTTGCGCAAGCTCCTTGCGCCCCTGACGCCGGTGGACAGCATGGAATTCTTGCTTGAAAAAATAAAGGGGACCAAGGATAATAGAGAGTTTTTAGCTTCAATGAGTGATTAAACTTTAGAAGGAGATAGCAACCATGAAAAAGGGAATTCACCCGGAATATTACAAAACCACCGTCCGCTGCGCGTGCGGCAATGAGTTTGAAACGGGTTCTACTGTCAAGGAAATCAATGTTGAAATCTGTTCAAAATGTCATCCGTTTTTCACAGGCAAACAGAAGCTGGTTGACTCAGCAGGAAGGGTGGAGCGTTTCCGAAAAAAGTATGCCACGTTCAACAAGGCCCAGTCCGAAAGCAAGGCCGAAGGCTAAGACGGATATGGCGCTCCATTAACTGGATCGATGTCGAAACCCAGGACCTTTCCACCCTCAACACCTTCCTGATCGTCTCGCCCGACAGCGTCTGGTGACGGCCGGGTCCTTCCATATACCGAAAGCGCCCGGCCATGGCGCGTTTGTGAATGAAAGTTGGAAAATCTGCACGGCAGGGCACTACACGCCGGCGGGGCGTTGGTACCCGGCCGGCGGGGTGGCGCAGGGACAGGATCGCATCGGACACCGTCATTTGGAAGGATCTCTGAGCATCGTCGGAAAATGATCTCTTGTGTTGAGGTTTGTGGTCATGTTTGCCAAAATCGAGGAAATTGAAGCGCGTTATAAGGAACTGGAGGCCGATCTGGGACGTCCCGAGGTCATTCGGGATCAAAAGACCTATCAAACCTATGCCAGAGAACGGAGTATGCTCGCCCCCATCGTGAGTAGCTTTCGGGAATTCAAGTCGCTTCAGGATGAGATTGCGAGCAACCGGGCATTGCTGGATGATTCCGATGCTGACATTAGACATCTGGCCAGGGAAGAAATGGATGCCCTGGGAGCAAGGCTCTCAGAGGTGGAAAAGGAACTCAAGGTCCTGCTGGTCCCCAAGAATCCAAACGACGACAAGAACATCCTTCTGGAAATACGGGCCGGTACAGGCGGGGAAGAAGCGGCCCTTTTTGCCGCCGACCTCTTCAGAATGTACAGCCGCTATGCGGAAATGAGGGGATGGAAAACAGAAATACTTAGCGAGCACCTGACAGGCATCGGTGGAATCAAAGAGATCATCGTCCTTATAGCAGGGCAAAGCGTATATAGCCGGCTCAAGTATGAAAGCGGGGTTCACCGGGTTCAGCGCGTGCCCGAGACAGAGACACAAGGACGAATCCACACATCGGCGGTCACCGTCGCGATCCTTCCGGAAGCCGAGGAAATCGATGTGGAAATCGACCCCGAGGACCTGCGGATCGATTTCTACCGTTCATCAGGACCCGGTGGGCAGCATGTAAACAAGACCTCGTCTGCCGTCCGTCTTACGCATCTCCCTACCGGCCTCGTCGTGACCTGCCAGGATGAAAAATCTCAGCACAAAAACAAGGCAAAGGCAATGAAGGTGCTGAGGTCCCGGCTCCTGGATATAGAGACCTCCGAGCAGCAGTCCAAGATCTCCGAAGAACGCCGAACCATGGTTGGTTCCGGTGACAGAAGCGAGAGAATCCGGACCTATAACTTTCCCCAGGCCAGGGTCACCGATCACAGGATCGGACTTTCCCTCTACAAATTGGAGGCGTTACTGCAGGGGGAACTCGATCTTGTCATCGAACCCCTCCTTACCCATTTCCAGACGGAGGCGCTCAAAAAGGCCGACGGGAACTGAGCCGAGAATGTCTTCAAAGACATGGCAAATAAAAGACCTTCTCAAGGCATCGAGCGATTACCTGAAAGGCAAGGGAATCGAAAATCCACGCCTGAACGCTGAAGTCCTTCTGGCCCACCAGCTCCATGTGGAACGGGTGGCTCTCTACCTCAATTTCGACCAGCCGCTTAGTGAAACCGAACTTTCCTCTTACCGCTCCCTCATCAAACGGCGGATCGATCACGAACCCCTCCAGTATATCACCGGGACCCAGGAGTTCTGGTCCCTCAGCTTTGCCGTAAATCGAAGTGTCCTTATTCCGAGGCCCGAAACCGAACTCGTCGTGGAACAAGCCGTCATGCTTGCAAAAAACTTTGGAGAAGATCACTCCATTCGGATCCTCGACCTGGGTACAGGGTGTGGGGCCATTGCCATTTCACTGGCCAGGGAAATCCCCAGCGCCTCGATCTGGGCCACCGACATATCCGAAGAAGCCATCGGCGTTGCGCAACAAAATGCAGCAAAACACGGCGTATCCGGCAGGGTTGACTTTCGGCAGGGGGACTTGTGGGGGCCACTTTTGGAACAGGGATTACGGTTCGATTTGATCGTTTCGAATCCTCCCTATGTTTCCACCGAGGAATACAAAGATCTTTTTCCGGAGGTCCGCGACTATGAACCGAGGCATGCCCTGGACGGCCGGGAACACGGGATGTATTACCTGGAAGAAATCATTGAAGGGGCACACGGTTTTTTAAATCCCGGTGGATGGATCATCCTGGAAATGGCCCCCTGGCAGACGGAAAAGGCCCTCGAAATCATAGCCCGCACCGGTAAGTACCAGGAGGAAACCCGGATCAAAGACTACAGCCGGCGGTATCGAGTGGTGACGGCCCATACGCTTTGATCTTTAGGATTCGGGAATTTAGGGATTGAAGGATTGAGGAATTGGGGTGGTTGTGTTGATTTTAACTCCTGAATTCCTCAATTCCTCAATTTTTAATTCCTAAATGTGCAGGTGTATCCATGTCTACATCAGAAAACAAGGGATGGGAATCCAAACTCGTCGAACCCGACAAGGTTCTTTCAAAAATTCGGCCTGGAATGAGCATTTTTCTGGGGACCGGCGTCGCTGAGCCGCGGACCCTGGTCAGGAGCCTGATGGCATCCGACGCTGGAAACCTCCGCGATCTGGAATTCATACAATTGGTGAGTTTCGGCCAGGCCGTATCCATTGCAGAAGAAAATACGCAGAAATTCCGCCTCAAGACCTTTTTTTCCGGGTGGGCGGCCAGCGAGGCCATCACTGCCGGTCGGGTAGACCTGATCCCCACCCCCTTTTCCCGGATCCCTCACCTTATCGACTCCGGGGCCATCGGGATCGATGCGGCCTTTATCCAGATCACTCCTCCGGACGATTGGGGGTATTGCAGCCTTGGGGCTTCCGTAGACGCGGCCAGGCAGGCCATGGCCCAGGCCTCGCTGGTGGTTGGTGAAATCAATGATCGGGCCCCTCGCACCCTGGGCGATACGTTTGTTCATGTCGATGATTTTGATTATTTTGTAACGGCCGCCGAGCCCCCTATTTATTTCTCACGCTGGCCGGTAGACGAGGTGGTTGACAAGGTGGCCGCCAACGTGGCCTCCCTAATCCAGGACGGAAGCTGCCTTTCTTTTTCCGTTGGCCCTCTGTTCGATGCCCTGGCCTTCCACTTGATGAGAAAGCGGCACTTGGGGATCCATTCTCCCTTCTTTACCGACGCCCTGATGGACTTGGTCAAGAGCGGGGCCGTGACCAATCGGCGAAAGGGGATTTTTCTCGGCAAATCGGTTACTTCCTATGCCATCGGTACCGAAGAGCTGATGCGCTGGCTCCACCTCAATCCCCTGATCGAGTTCCAGGGGATCGACGTGGTGGGAGACCCGATGAGAATCGGGGCCAATGACCGTTTCATCCTGGTCCTGCCGGCCCGGAAGGTGGATCTTACCGGCGGCATTGCGCTCCACAGCGGAAAAGGGAATGTGGGGGCCGGGCCCGGGGAGGCGCAGGAGTTCTTCAGCGGCACGGCCTTTTCGAGGGGAGGCCACACCATCTTTGCCCTGCCGAGCCGCAATCTGAAGAATGAATCGAATATTATGATCTCAGTGGAAGATTACCCCAACCAGTTTTCCAACCGGGAATCCCTTGATCTGGTCGTCACGGAATACGGCGTCGCCTCCATGAAGGGCCGGACGACCCGCGAGCGAGCCCTGGCCTTGATCGACATCGCCCATCCCGATGAACGGGGCGAACTGGTTCGGCTTGCAAAGGAAAGGCATCTCCTTTTCCCTGACCAGACCTACCTTGTGGAATCGGGACATCTGTACCCGGATGAACTGGCCTGCGAACATGTGTTTAAAGAGGGGCTATCGGTCCGTTTTCGTGCCATCAAACCCTCTGATGTGGATGAGATGAGACGCCTTTTCTACCGCTTTTCCGACACGACCGTCTATTACCGTTACTTCTCCCCCATCAAGACCATGCCCCATGCCAAGATGCAGGAGTATGTGAATGTCGATTACAGAAAGACATTGTCCATCGTCGGGTTGATCGGTGAGCCAGGGGAGGGACGCATCATTGCCGAGGCCCGGTATGTCCGGCTCCCGGATCTTCCCTATGCGGATGTGGCCTTTGTCGTGGACGAAAACTACCAGGGGAAGGGGATTGCGAGATTTCTCTTCGAGACGCTTGCGAGGATTGCCAAAGGGAAGGGGATCGACGGATTCAGGGCCGATGTGCTGGCCACCAACACATCCATGTTGAAGGTGTTTGGATCCGTGGCTGAAGGACCTATCCAGGCCGTTATGGAAGGCGGCGTGTACCAGCTCACCATACCTTTTTTGAAACAAGAGATTCAGCGATAGTCAACGAGATCGGGGAGGCCATGCCGCAGGTAATTGATCTGGAAAAGGGGAGGCTCCTGTTGGCAGTGAAACGGGGCTTTCGTAACTGGACAAGCCGATTCAAGGAGGATTTCGGAACTGATACTCGACTGGGTGATCTCTCCTTAAAAGCCCTCTTCTTCCTGGCGCAGGGGCGAGACAAGGGCGCCTTTTACCTGTACGATTTGATTATGAGCCTCAAAGGTCTGGGTTCGGGATTCGAGTTTCATGAACTGGATCCAAAAAACAAGATGGCGGTGATGGATCTCCATCTGTTTCTGCTGGATCGCATCCGGTTCGAATGCATGAAGAGACTGGGTTGGCTGGTGACTTATCCTGGTGAAGATTTTAGCCTGGTGCAATTCATCACGCGGTTCGATAGACTGGCTCCGGGGCTCCAGGCCCAGATACCCGTTCTCAGCCAGGATCATCCTGACTACTCAAGGTTTTGTTCAGCAAACACCTTTGACAAAGAGAGCGTTGTCAGAAGACTGATACCCAGCCTCATGAAAGAAATTGAAGTGTCCTTAGAGACCTTATAACTCATTTATAACAATAAGGAATTCATGAATTCTGGCGCAACATGCCTATTAGCAGGGACTCTTTGACCACGCTGCGAATATAAACTCTTCTCACAGTCAGGCCTTTATTTGCCCGCGATGAAACATCGTAGGATTCGAATTCTGCCTCTTCTGATCCTGTTCTGCTCGGGATGCGATGTGGCCTATTTGTTTCATGCAGCCGCTGGGCAGTTTCATCTCCTCAACGACTCGATCCCCATAACGGAGGCCTTGAATGAGAGGTCCCTTCCCCCTGACGAACAGGAGAGACTTCGACTGGTGGCCCGCATCAAGGCGTTCGGGGAAAAGGAACTGGGATTAAAAAAGACAGATAACTACGAAACCGTTTACCTCTCCTCCTCCCATCGTCCTGTCTATACCGTGTCTGCCTCTCCCAAAGACCGTCTTCGTCAAAAGACCTGGTGGTTTCCCTTTATAGGCGATATCCCGTATTTGGGTTTTTTCGACATGGAAAAGGCAAAGAGAGAGCGGGATCGACTCGCAGCCCAGGATCTGGACGTGTCCATCGGCGTTGCCGATGCATACAGCACCCTCGGCTGGTTCAAAGACCCTGTCACCCTGAATCTGATCAAGGGGTCTACCTTCAGACTGGCAGAGATCATCCTTCACGAAATGACCCACACGACCTTCTATCTCAAGGGCCAGAGCGCATTCAATGAAGGGCTGGCCGTCCTGGTGGGAACGGTGGGGGCATTTCGCTTTTTCGACCAAGCCTTCGGTCCGACACATCCCTTTACCTTACAGGCACAGGGGGTCATCGAGGATGAACGCCTCTTCTCCCGGTTTCTGGACGTTCTGATGGATGAGCTGGAAGGCCTTTATGGATCGTCCCTGAGCTATGGAGAAAAGCTGACCCAAAGAGAGGCGATTTTCACCAGGTCCCTGGAAAACTTCAAAGACCTCTCAAAGAAATTTAAGACAGACCGATTTGCCCGCTTCGGCCAGCGGCTGTCACGGCCGGTTGAAACGGTACCCCCCAATGGCGGTGATGAAAGG
>CAYLJZ010000044.1:0-22904 GCA_964384085.1 uncultured Desulfobacteraceae bacterium | reverse complement strand
TGGTAAACTCCCTTTTGCGTAACTGTTTAGTATTTTGATGGAAACGATGACAACAAACCTTTTTCAAAGTGTTACCTTTTTGCGAACCTGGAACCTGGAATTCGAAACGGAAAAGCCGAGGGCCACAGCCTCATGATTGTGAGAGTTCAGGCCTGCCTGCCAGTGTCTGTGAACCTGAGATGGCTTTACACCCAGTTGAGATGTAACCAGCTACCCCAAGATCCGGTCCTGTCAGGCGTCGGCAGGCGGACGTGAGCATGTTATGCTAATCTTGACGACGTGTGGCGCTGCCTGGTCTGATGTTCCGCACTTAACACGCATTGAGGAGCAGGCAGTTGCACCCAGGGATAAGGCGTTTTCGGTACAGCGACATGGGCGCATACGGACCGGGCGCGTTGATCGGCATGGAGGCGAGGTTTGGTTAATGGGCGGAAGGACGTTTTCGGTGTCCTGAGGTCGCCAATGAATCGGCACCGCAGGTATTCTTTAACACTGAAAAAAACGACCAGAAGCGATGTGAGAAGCGTGAGGATGGGCATCCTCCCGAATTGTGACCGATAGGATGTTTTGATTTCTCCCAACAGCACCTTGCTCCGCGGGTTTTCCACAAAGAGGGTCGATGCCTTGAGGAAATATCGCATCATCTCAAGCCTCTTTTCATAATCCCTGGAACGCGTTCGCATGCGTTCATCTGAATGGTTTCTGCAATATAAGTGACCTTTTAGGGTTGTTTTTATCGTCCTCAAGAGGGAAGCGCCGTTTCTCTCATAATCCTTTTTAAAGGCACGAAGCAAAAATTCCTCGGATTCGTGTCTGGTAAAATGGGGATGATGAAACCAGATTTTTTTCTGGCCGTGCTGGGACTGGTAAGGGACTGTCTTGATGAGTTTCCCTTGTGTTTCATAGTCATCGTAGAGTTTTGTGCCGGGGATCGGTCCCAGCGGGGAGAATTGGATATAATCCGGATTGAGCGAGGTAACAAAATCTACGTCCTCCCAGATCGTATCTTGATCGTGTTCCTCGATAAAGAGGATCGATGATGCCAGGACACTGATCCCCCTCTTTTTCAATTCCATGAAAAGAACCTGGAAATCAGTTCCCTTATTCTTTGCATAGATCTCTTTCTTGGATTCAACGCCGATCCACACGAATGTCACTCCCATGCGCACGAGAATATCCAGATCGCCGATGCCTTTGAGCGTTTCGGCAGAACTGAAGATCGAAAAATTGAAGTGACGATCGTTCTTCTCCATCAGTTCCAGCAATTCGAGGGCGCGGTCCTTCATTTTCAGGAAGTTTTCATCCAGTACGCCGAATTCCGTTATATTCTTCTCATCTTGGTAACGGCAGCAGACATCAAAGATCTCCTGACCGGTTCTCAGGTACGGAATATAGTTGCCAAAAAAATGCGACGTGGCGCAAAACCGGCATTTATTGGCGCACCCCACCCCCGGTATCAGAATACCGGAGTCGGACGGCCAGGGGGTTCCCATCACCTGCCTGTTGAAGGAACTGTATTCAAGGGGATGGCGAATGGGTTTGTCTACCTTCTCTCCAAAAAGCTCCCTCAAAAAATAGACGCCCTCGCCATGACAGATAAAATCGTGATCGATCATGGATTCGATATTCGGGATGTTGACCCCGTGGCCCCCCAGAATGATTTTTGATCGGGGTGAGAATTCACGAATGGCTCGAGCCATCGCCTGTGCCTTTTTGAAATTTGGGATGATAAAGCTGATGCCGATATAGTCGTATCCCTTTTTCAGCTCCCTTTTGAAACGCTTGAAGCTCGGAAAATCCAGGATCGCTGTTGGCATGTCGATATTTTCCGCCAAAAAATAGAGGCCCTGGCTTCCATGATTGAATCTGTACGAAAAGATGCCTTGCTCTCGTGTCACCTGATTGTGAAAGAGCTCCATCTTGTTTTCTTTTTCACCATATTCATCGTCTACTCCGTATGGTCCGAAAACAGAACTAAGTAATAATTTCATAGGATCTCCCTTAATAATTAAAATTTTGTTAATCAATAAATATAAGTCATTATAGATCAAAGCAAAGAATATATTTGTAAAACAAATGTAAAATGTATTTTTGATAGAATAATATGAAATGATGTTGAAAATTATGCGCGCCTTATTTTGACGGTATGACAGCAACACGCGGGCTTTTACGCTCTGAATAGTGAGATGACACGATGGAACGCTATGTCTCAGCGCTCAGATCTAAGATGAAAAGGGACGGCATTCGACACGGTGGCGGGTCGTGACAAGGCGTTTAAACAGAGGCCCTTCGTGTTAGAGACCGAAGCATTTATCAGGAGGGCCCTTTACGGGGGTCTTCAACGGGTCGCGAGGAAGGTGGCTTTTTTCGAAAACGCTTTTCCAGTTTCTTGTTGATTTCATCGAACTTCTTTTTCTGCGTTTCATCCAGGCTCGTTCTGATCTGATCCGTGACCTGGTCGTGAAGCTGTTTCATCTGAGGCCGAAATTGCTGTTTGAGGTCAGAGGTCTTTTTATCAAAGGCAAGGATGAGGGGACGGATCTCCGCCTGCTGGGCCGGCGTCAGGTCCAGATCCCGGGTAAGCCGTTCTATAATTTTTCCACCATGGGGCGACTTCCCGTGAAACATCTTTTCGATCTTGCCCTCGAAATAAACGCTTGCCCCCAGAACGCCCGCCACTGCGCCGACAAAAAAAATAAGGGCCACGCTTGCGGCGAACTTCAACTTGGATCTGTTCCCTGTCATAGCGCACCTAAAACCTGGAATAGGGAGTCATCGATGGGGGTTTCCACAAAAACCCCCGCCATCTCGCACTCTGAGAGAAAGCCCATCTGCTGGTAGACGACGGCGCCGAGTACCAGGAACAGGGCGGCTGCCGCCGGGGCAAAGCGCCAGATGTAACCTTCAAAAAGGGCCGTCAACCCACGCCGGGCTGTCAGCGGTCCCAGTGCCCTGATGCGGATCATGACCCGCTTCTCCCATGCCTCGCCGATCTCGATGGCTTCGCCTTCCTTATAGATAGAGGATAAGGTCCGCAACACTTTCTTGAGGTCTTCCTTTTTGAAGTTCATGATGTTTTCCTCTCTCTTTCCAAGAATCCGGAAAGGAGTTTTCGCAACCGTGCTCGGGCCCTGAAGGTCCGAATCTTTACGTTTGCAATGCTCCATCCCAGAAGTTCAGCAGCCTGTCTTTCTGTCATCTCTTCCAGGTAAACCATCTCGACCACCATACGATTTTCTACGGACAATTGCCCCAAGGCCCAGGCCAAAAGCTCTTTTGCCTCTTTCCTCGCGGCCAATTTGTCCGCTGCCAAAACGGATTTTGCTGAGATCACGGCTTCTATCCATTCCGCGTGCCTTTCGGACAGGACACTCATGGGCGATTCCCGCTTCTGATAGCTTTTTCTCCAGTAATCACAGCATGTCCTGACGGCGATTGTAGAGAGCCATTTCTTAAAATGACTCTCCGGATCAAAGCCGGGGAGTGACTGATACGCCTTTATAAACACCTCCTGGGCGACATCCTCCACATCCTTTGCCGGGACCCGCCTCTTGATCATTCTGAGGGCATACGCCTTGTAGCGACCCAACAGGACCTCAAAGGCATTCGTCTCTCCCTGAAGGATGCGCCGTATGATTTCCGAATCTTTAGGTGGGTCTGACATGCCCTTTACGTCTCACCATGGATCACGTTGTCACCATCTGTAACTTGAGCAATCCATGTGGATGAACATCACCGTTATCCATTCATGGTTATCCAGAAAACCGCATGGCCAGACGGCCCGATAACCGATCACGCTGCCCCATTCACATTCACTGGCGTTTGTTTGCGATTCAGGTTCATTTGAATGGTAAGCGGCAGATTACGTGCTCTGTTGGCGGACTGGATGGGCATCTCCACCGTATCTGGTTTTTATATCGCACGCCTGGCCATAAAGGTTACACCTTTTCCGCGCATTACACGCCGCTTCGCCCATCCCTGACACGCTGCGGCCATGACCCTGCAATTTTCTCCCTTTTGGCCGGCCAGAACGATAAACCTTTCGTCACCTGTAGAAATCTCTTGACCCGAGTCAAAAAGAATTGTTGTAATGGCCACCCCGGGCGCATCGCATGCGTTATGCCCCTGAAGGGCAACGACGACCGTTTGCCCAGACCCGGTCGTATTTACCCTACACCTTTTTGGTAAGAAAAGAGAAGAGGAAGATGACCATGAATAGTCCCGAATCTGCAGAGTCCCTGGACTTTATTCGTTCTATCATCAAAGAAGACGTGAAGTCGAACAAAAACGGGGGGAGGGTCCATACCCGTTTCCCTCCCGAGCCCAACGGTTATCTTCATATGGGGCATGCGAAGTCCATATGTCTCAATTTCGGCGTTGCAAAGGAGTTCGGCGGCCTTTGCAATCTCCGGTTCGACGACACCAATCCGACCAAAGAAGAGGAAGAATATGTGGCTTCCATCAAAGAGGACGTCCGATGGCTCGGGTTTGACTGGAAAGACCGACTCTGCTACGCATCGGATTATTTTGACCAGCTCTATGAATATGCGCTTCAGCTCATCAGGAACGGCAAGGCCTATGTATGCCATCTGGGTCCGGATGAAATCCGCGCCTACCGGGGGACCCTGACCGAGCCCGGCAGGGACAGCCCGTACCGGAATCGATCTGTTGAGGAAAACCTGGAGCTGTTTGACCGCATGCGGAGAGGCGAATTCGAGGACGGGGCCTGCGTCCTTCGAGCGAAAATCGACATGGCATCGCCCAATCTGAACCTGCGGGACCCTGTGCTCTACCGGGTGCTGCACGCCCCCCATCAACGGACAGGGAACAAATGGTGTATCTACCCGATGTATGACTTTACCCATGGTCAGTCGGACTCTATCGAGGGGATTACCCATTCTCTTTGCACGCTCGAATTTGAAGATCACCGGCCGTTGTATGACTGGTTTATCAAGGAGCTCAAGATCTTTGCGCCGAGGCAGATCGAGTTCGCGCGGCTCAATCTCTCCTACACCATCATGAGCAAGCGCAAGCTTCTGGAACTGGTTCGCGGGGGATATGTGACCGGCTGGAACGACCCCCGCATGCCCACCCTCTCGGGGATGCGGCGACGGGGATACACGGCCGAGGCCATCCGCGATTTCTGCGACCGGATCGGGGTGGCCAAAAAAGAGAGCATGGTGGACATCGGCCTCCTGCAACACTGCCTTCGAGAAGATCTCAATCAGAGGGCACAGAGGGTCATGGCCGTCCTGCACCCGTTGCGTGTGGTGATTGACAACTACCCGGAAGAACAGGTGGAATATCTCGACGCTGAAAACAATCCGGAAGATCCGGCCATGGGATCTCGTCAGATCCCCTTTTCGAGGGTCCTCTACATCGAGGAAGAGGACTTTCGAGAGGACCCCCCCAAGAAGTATTTCCGCCTGGCCCCTGGTCGCGAGGTTCGGCTGAAACATGGCTATTACATTCGATGCGACCGGGTGGTGAAGGATGAGAAGTCAGGGAAGATAATCGAGCTTCATTGCACCTATGATCCGGAGACGCGGGGGGGGTGGTCCCAGGACGGCCGCCTGGTCAAGGGGACCCTGCATTGGGTATCCGCAGCCCATGCCATTGATGCTGAGGTCCGCCTCTATGACCATCTTTTTGTAACGCCCAATCCCGCTGACCCGAAAGAAGGGGCCGATTTCACATCGCTCCTGAACCCCACATCGATCGAAACCATTCCATCCTGCAAAATCGAGCCGAGTCTGGCGGCCGCAGCGCCGGGGGCCCATTTTCAATTCCTGAGACTGGGCTACTTCTGCGTGGATTCAGCGGATTCCACTCCCGGCAGGCCGGTGTTCAATCGAACGGTGACCCTGCGGGATACCTGGGCCAAGATCGAAAAGACCCAGCCCGAGCGTGTTGTTCCCGAGAAGGCGCCGAAGGCCGGCGACCGGAAGGACGGCAAACCGGTGGCCCCGAAAAGCGACAATGTCTCACCGGTCGTCGAAGAAATCAGCATAGACGATTTCTCCAGAATTGACCTGCGCGTGGGCCTAATCTGCGAGGCAGCCCTTGTCGAAGGGGCAAAGAAACTGATTCGACTTATGGTGGACCTGGGCGAAGGGCGGCTGCGACAGGTCTTCAGCGGTATTCGTTCCGCTTATGCCGATCCGGCGGTCCTGGTAGGGAAGAAGGTCATTGTCGTGGCCAATCTGAAACCGCGCCAGATGAAATTCGGCTTGTCCGAGGGAATGGTCCTGGCCGGGGTCGGTGAGGGACGCGTCGGGGTCGCCACAGTGGAAGGCGACCTGCTGCCAGGAGATCAGGTGAAGTAGGGGGGGGTGGTTCGGGGGTCGGAGGTCAGCGGTCAGAGGTCGGGGGTCAGGGTCGGAGGTCGGAGAGGTCAGACGTCAAAAGACAGAGGTCAGAAGTCGGTAATCGACGGATGAACGTCCGACATCGAATAGGCCAGCAACGAGTAACGCGAACCCTTGAATCCTTTCACCTCGAACCCGAAGTTTCCTATGAGAGATATCCGGCTGACTGAAAATTGGCGTCAAGGGCCGCAGATCATGGAAGAAACACATATTTGCGGTAATAGAGGAGCTCGCTGATGGATTCTCGAATGTCGCTCAAGGCCAGGTGCGACTTCGCTTTTTCAAAGGGGGGGAGGTTGGGGTACCATCGTTTGACCAGTTCCTTGACCGAACTGACGTCGATGTTGCGGTAATGAAAGAAGGCCTCGAGACGCGGCATGTGTTTGATAAGGAAACGCCGGTCCTGGCCGATGGAGTTTCCGCACAGGGGCGATGCGCCCTTTTCAGCGTACTGGGACAGAAATCGAAGCGTCTCTTCTTCCGCCTGGAAGGAGGTGCATGAGGAGGAGCGGATGCGCTTTAGCAGTCCTGATGCACCGTGATGTTCCAGACTCCAGGGTTCCATGGCAGCGAGGATATCCTCAGGATGGTGGATGACCAGGTCCGGCCCCTCGGCGACCACTGTGAGCTGATTATCCGTCACGATGGATGCGATCTCAACGATCACGTGGAGCTCCGGATCCAGCCCTGACATTTCAAGATCGATCCAGATGAGATGTTTTGCCAAATCGAAATCCTTCACAGAATGAAAGGCGTTCGGTATTGTTTCTCTGTCGGCCGCGCGGCCCTACCCAGGCGCTGAAACTCAAGGTAGTTTTTTATCAAAATTTTTGGTCAATTTCCAATGAAAAAGACTGAGCAGCAGAGATGGTTTCTTTTCCAAAAAAATCCGTCATACCTTACCGTACGCCCTTAGAGAGAGTGAAATGCCCCGACTCCAGAGCTTCATAGGGTTTCTGGCCCTGGCCTTCCTGGCATGGCTTTTTTCCGAAAACCGCAAGAAGGTGAATGTCAGGACCTTAACGACCGGCATGGGGCTTCAGCTCCTCCTGGCCCTGCTTCTCCTAAAATTTCCCGGCAGCCAGGAGATCTTTCTCTGGCTGAACAAGGCGGTCGGCGCCATCGAGGCATCCACGCGGGCAGGGACCGGATTTGTCTTCGGCTATTTAGGGGGGGCGCCCCTTCCATTTGATGAGAAAACGCCGGGATTGAGCTATGTTTTCGCCTTCCGCGCCATCCCCCTCCTCTTGGTGATCAGCGCCCTGTCGTCCCTCCTCTTTTACTGGAGGATTATCCCCTGGGTTGTCAACGGGTTTTCATGGGTGCTAAGGCGCGTGATGGGCATTGGCGGTGTCGAAGGCCTGGGCGCTGCCGTCAATGTGTTTGTGGGCATGGTGGAATCGCCCCTGATCGTCAGACCGTATCTCCAGAAGATATCGAGGAGTGAACTCTTTACCATCATGGTGTGCGGCATGGCCACCATTGCAGGGACGGTGATGGTGCTCTATGCATCCATTTTGCGGGACGTTGTGCCCGGCATCATGGGGCATCTCCTGGTGGCGTCCATCATCAGCGCCCCCGCAGCCATCACTGTGGCCAAACTCATGATCCCGGAGACATCGAATCTTTCCGGGGAGGGGGTAGCCCTGCCAAGAGAGGCGCGCAGCTCCATGGACGCCATCACCCAGGGGACGGTCGCCGGCATCAGCCTTCTCCTCAACATTGTGGTCATGTTGATCGTTTTTATGGCCCTGGTCCACCTCGTGAATCTGATGCTGGCCTTTCTTCCGGACCTTTTCGGCCACCCAGTGACCTTCCAGAGACTGGCAGGGTATGTGATGGCCCCGATCGTCTGGCTCATCGGCATCCCCTGGTCAGAGGCTGTGACCGCTGGGTCATTGATGGGCACCAAGACCGTTCTGAACGAACTCCTGGCCTATCTCGACCTGGCGGCCCTGCCGAAAGGCGCGCTCAGCGAAAGGAGTCGTCTGATCATGATCTACGCCATGTGCGGCTTTGCCAATTTCGGTTCCCTCGGCATCATGATCGGCGGCATGGGGGCCATGGCAAAGGAAAGAAGAGATGAGATTGTGGAGCTGGGATTGAGGTCGATTGTGGCAGGGACCATTGCTACGTGCATGACCGGGGCCGTGGTGGGGGTGATTTATAAATGACTATTTTCTAATGGATATTGGAGATTTGGAATCATTCACGCGGCACAAGAATACACCCTTTGCCCCATGCCCTTTGCGCCTTGCGCCATGCGCTCAGATCCCCAGATACGCCTCCCTTATTTCAGGTGAGCCCTTGATCTCTTCGGGATTTCCTTCCGCCTTGATCCGGCCTTCGTGCAGGATATAGACATAATCCGCCGCATTCAGGGAGGCATCCGCGTTTTGTTCGATGAGCAGGACAGTCAGTCCGATGTCATTTTTCATTTTCTGAATGGTATCGAAGACTTCCCGAACCAGTAACGGGGCCAGGCCCTGGCTTGGCTCGTCCAGCATGATCAGATATGGCTTGGTCATCAGGGCACGGGCAATGGTGACCATCTGCTGTTCACCGCCGCTGAGCGATCCGGCCCTCTGATGTTCCCGTTCCTTGAGTCTGGGAAACAGGGTGTGTACCATGTTGAGCGATTCATCCCTGTGGGCCGACGCCTTTTTCAGATAGGCCCCCATGAGAAGATTTTCATGAACCGTCATGTTGGGAAACAGGTGTTTTCCTTCAGGCACCATGGCCACGCCCATGTCGACTTTCTTGTGGGTGGGAACGAGCGTGACATCCGACCCGTTATAGAAGATGTGACCGCTCCACGGCTGGATCGATCCGAAGACCGTCATGAGGAGGGTGCTCTTGCCCGCTCCGTTGGGACCCAGAAGGGAGGTAATGGTTCCCTTTTTGACCTGAAGACTCGGCTTCCACAGGACCTGCATGGGACCATAGCCTGATTCAAGTTCTGTGACCTTTAACATGCTGAGTCCTCCGGCGCATGGCCCAGATACACTTCCACCACCCTGGGATTTTCCAGAGCCTCTTTTGTGGGAGCGTCCACTATCTTTGAACCCTGATGCAACACAATGACCTTTTCTGCCAATCCTACCACCGCCCGCATGATATGCTCCACCATGGCCACAATGGCGATATTCTCCTCCTCGGCCACCCGTTTGATAAAGGCGACCATCTGATCGATATCGTTGGGATGCATCCCTGCCATGGCCTCATCCATCAGGAGGAGCTTCGGTTTCATGGCCAGGGCCCGCGCAATTTCCATCAGTTTTTTTTCCACCGGCGTCAGGGTTCCAGCGGCCTTGTCTCTATGGGCCGTAAGGTCCACCCGTTTGATAATCTCATCGGCAACCTCCAGTGACCCATCCACGCTCAGCCGATGGCCCTGGGTGCCGAACATGGCCCCCACCGCGATGTTTTCTCTCACCGTGGCCGAGGCGAACGGCCTGGGGATCTGAAATGTCCTTCCGATCCCCAAAGGGGCCCGTTTGAAGGGAGGGAGCCTGGTGATATCCCGGCCCTCGAACATTACCGTCCCCTCTTCAGGGTAGAAAACACCACTGATGACATTAAACAGGGTGGTCTTACCGCTCCCATTGGGACCGACGATCCCAACAAATTCCCCTGGGGCAATTTCCAGGCTCACCTGATTGACGGCGACCAGCCCGCCAAAGCGTTTGGTTACATTTTCAAGCTTTAATAAGGCCATGATGTCCCCTAAACAATAAACCGTTCCACGCCGGTCCCCTTGGTTTTGGCCTTCATCATCCCCACGATGCCTTCGGGAAACAAGACGATGATCACCAGGATGATCGGGGCGAAAATAAGGAGTTGAAATCCCGGGAGGAAGATGGAGAGATAATACTTGGAAATGCCGTAGACCAGCCCGCCGACCACCGGCCCCAGCAGGGTTCCCGCGCCCCCGAGCATGACGATGATGATGGCCTCTATGGTATAATGGATCTCAAATACCTCGGGCGGAAATACATAGGGCGTTTTCAGGGCCCAGGCGGTGGCGCCGAGCAGCCCCGCAAAACATGCGCTGGTGATAAAGGCGATGATCTTGAACTTGGTGACATTGATCCCCATCACCTTGGCAGCGTCTTCGTCTTCCCTCAGCGCGGTCAGGGCATAACCGATCTTGCTCCGCATGTAAACAAGGGTCACAAACGCGGCCAGCGCAGCAATCACCAGGACCATGATATCGGCCCAGTAGGTACACAGGGCGGCAGCGGTATCCCTCCCCAGGACCTTATTGAGGTCGGCCGTGAATATCATCCCTTCAGATCCATTCCATATTCGGGCGCCCTCGATCAGGAATCTGAATCCCTCGTTCACCCCGATGGTGGCAATGGCGAAATAGGCCCCTCTGAGTCTCAGGGCAACGGCGCCCACGGCCATGGAAAGGAGGGTGGACATCACCATGGCCAGTCCAAAACCGATGACGATAATCCATGCACCGAGGAACTCATACTGGACGAGCCGGGTAATGGATAAGGCCATGCCGTAGGTCCCCACCCCAAGAAACGCTACATACCCAAAATCCACGTACCCGGTCATGCCCATAAACACATTGAAGGCCTGTCCCAGGGCGCAGTAAAACAGGAGCATGGACATGAGCTGCCATATCCCTTCCATGTTTTCACCGAGGAAAAACATGATCAAATAGGCAGCAAATACGGGGATGAGCGGGAAATATTTCTGTATCTGTTTCATTTTGCACTCAGGATTCCGGTGGGTCTGATTAAAAGAATGACCAGGAGTATCACAAAGGACAAGAAGCGGGTAAGGGCAAAGGGTTCCACCCCCGGTATATACGCGAACAGCGTGTATGAGCCGTTTTCAATGAGCCCGAACACCAGCCCGCCGAAAAAGGCGCCATAAGGCGATGAAAGTCCGCCCAGCACGGCGATAACAAAGGCCTTGAGGGTGTATCCGCCTCCCATATATGGATTGATCCCCACGGGGATGAACATGGTGAGCAGGACACCGCTGGCCACGGTCAATCCGATCCCCAAAGAAAAACTCAGCGCATATGCGCCGCCCACATTGATTCCGCACACGCGGGCCCCTTCACTGTCCTCCACCACACTCTGAACCGCCGATCCAGCCCGGGTCTTCTTGAACCAGAGGTAGAGGAGCACTGCGATAAGGACACTCCCGATACAGGCATAGAGCTTGGACAGGGGCAACACGGTGATCCCCAGGTCTATTTTGCCCACCACCCAGTTGTAACCTCGAAATTCTGAACCGAAAATGAGCTTGATCAGCTCTTCGAGCAGGACGCCGATGGAGAAAGTGGCCAGGAGGGTTGCCAATTCAGGGGCCTTGATCAGTTTTCGGATGGTTGTGTAATAAAATATGAGGCCCAGACCCATGCCGACCATAAAGGCAACAGGGATGGCGATCAGAGGATTGATTCCGAGGGAACTGAAAAGGAACAGGGTCAGAAAGGCCCCCACCATGATGAATGCTCCATGTCCGACATTGACCACTTTCAGGACACCGAAGATAAGGCTGAGGCCCATGGTGGCCATCCCGTACACCGCACCCAGCACGACTCCCTGGAGCAGATTTCCGCCTAATTGCTCAAAAAACATGGCACGATTTCCTCGTGGTTTTATAGAGAGTGCCACCCTGCCTGAAGAGACGGGAGCAGGGTAAAAAAAACCCCCGGCCCGAGGCAGGCTTGGGCGGGGGCCACAACTGAGAGTTACTTGGGAACAGCCTTTACGCCATTTGCCTTTTCCTTAAATGTGGGCATGGGATAGCAGACCTTTCCGGTCCGGGCCTCTTCGGGCCACACAATGACCCTTTTGCCGTCCTGCCATTGTACGTCCACCATGGAGTGGCCCACCTGCATGCCGCTGTCATCCACATCCCATCCCCCGTAAAAGCTCATGAACTTGAGATCACCCAAGGCTCCCCGGACCTTGGTCGAATCAATGGAATCGGCCTTCTGGACCCCCAAGACATACGCCAGCACCTGGGCGCCGGCCTCGGCGGCATGGTAATCCGGCAGCATATCCTCCTTTGTGGCCTTTTTGAAGAGTGCCAAAAATTCACTCTGGGACGGTCCGATCCAGGGGAGCCCGGTTGCCTTAGCCTCTTCGGCCGAATATTTCACCCCGTATTCCCAGTGCGAAGGTCCCATGACCCCCTCGGCCATGGTAGTCAATGCCTTGTAAAATGCCGGCAGTGTGGCCGCGGCAACAAGGGAAAGGGCATTGACATCGATGTTCAGATCCGCCATCTGTCGGTTAAAGAGCTGGCCGTCCTCAAAGTGGCCGCCGCCCAGGACAAAATCGGGTTTGCTGGCCTTGAGGGCCGAGAGGAGGGGGGTTAAATCCGTAACCCCTTTGGGATAGGTGCGCTCGAAAACAACTTCGAAACCCAGTTTTTTGGCGTGGTCCTTTGCGCCTACCATGACCATTTTGGAAAACTCGTCATCTTCATAGGCCAGGGCCACCTTTTTGGCATTGGGGGCGATCTTATGGATCATATCCAGGGTGCCCTCGTGATACCGGGTGGCAGGCCCGATGGTCTGGACAGTGTATCTGAACCCCTGCTGGAATATCTCGTTGCTGGCCCCCCCGTGGTCCATATAGAGCATCTGATGGCTTTCGGCCACCGGCGCCCCCCTCAGTGTGAGGCCCGAACTGTAAGGCGCAAACACCACGTTTACCTTATCTACGGAAACCAGCCTTCCGATGAGGCTCGTTACAGACTCCTTCTTGGATTCACAATCATAGTATTTGTAGTCCAGAGGGACTTTTTTGCCGCCTATTTTCACACCGCCGTAGGTTGTATTGACCCATTCGACACAGGCCTTTATACCGCCGACCGCCTGCTCACCGGCCTTAGCAAATTTACCGGAAAGGCAGGCGGGATGACCGATGACAATCTTGTCTGGGGCCGCACCTGCAAACGAGATTCCAGCCAGAAGAAACGCAAAAATGACGAAAACCCCAACCAATGACCGTTTCATAGCTACCCTCCCCATGATTAAATGTTTTGATTAATAGTTAAACTTCCCCAATATAATTAAAAAGCTTCAAATGGATAGCAACGACTCACTATTCTTGTGACGTTCAAAAAGAGGGTTTCCCTCTTCTCAGAATTTGCAGTGCGTTTCATTATGATTCGGTCTCCCAATTTTTCGATGCTACCAATTTTGACCGATATTTCGATATGTTAAACTAATTAGGTTAGACTATTATCAAAGGAGGTAATGATCAAGCCTTGAAGTACACGATCCCATGCTATAAAATGTTTTGCCAAAATGCAAATATTTTTTGGGAAATTTCAACCGCCTCTTTTAACAGGGATAAGAAGCCATAGGGTCAAGGGGTTATCGGAATGTGCTCCAGGTTTCGAATGACTCCAGCACGCCGGAGCTGAGTTCGGCAGTTATCCGGAGGGCATTCAAGGATCTCTTTCAGATATGCCATGGTCCGCTTGATGGCAGACATGTAAAGGTCTTCATCGATCCCCCATCGCACCCGGAAATGGGGTCGCATATAGTGGCTGACCCCTCCCAGCTCATTCTGAAAGCGATCCATGGTCATGTCAAAGAATTTAGGCGTATTCCTGAAAAAGTCCAGCTCACTGCCGATTCCGGGTACACCGGCGATTTTAAATTCGTCATACAGAAAGGGGAGCTTTTCGAGGTAGGCACGGTCGGCCATCTGGCCTAAGAGATCAGCCGTTCCCAGCATCTTGCCGAGGATTTCATTTTCGTTTGAGGCAAACCGTATGGTGTCGATTTTTACGTCGAGCCCGGTGCAGCGAAGAATATTCCGGCAAAAGTCAACATCCTCTGTCGACAACCCCATTGCCGCAAAATAAGCGTCCATAAAATCGATGCTGCGCCGTATATGGATCAATGTGTGTCTGGCCCCTGGTCCTTCCTCGCCATCGGCCAGTATATACCCTGTATCATGGAGCAACGCGCTGATCAGACCGAGAGTGATGTTCCACTCTGAGATAGGATGCCCCATAACTGTCGCGCCATGAATGATCCTGGCCATGGCAAGGAAGGTGTCCGTGGTGTGCTTGAGGTCGTGGTACTGGGTATCGCACGCACGGTACCCGGGATAGTTGCCGTCGAAAAGCCTTAAAACGTCTATGAATGCACGGGTTACAGCCGCCGCATCAAACTCGGGAATCATCATGGAGGCGATTTTTTTTGCTTCATCCATGACATGTTGGGGTTTTTCCATATCGACGAGATTGCTTATCTGGATAGGCATGGATTTTATTCAGTGCCTCCGGGGGGAGCGGCTGTAAGGGACGATGGGCTTAAAGATTTTTTGGATAATATCGAAAGCGGAAATATTGTCAAGAGTTATAAAACGTGGATACGGGCGCAAAATCTCGCCGGGGCGGGTCAAGGAACCAGGAGGCCTGTCCGAGTTTGAGCGCGTACGGAACGTTATTCTCCCCACCGCTTGAACAAATGGTGTTCGATATGGAGGTAGTCAAATATCTTGCCGATGGTCTGATGAATGATGTCTTCGATGGTCTTGGGCTGGTGGTAAAATGAGGGGACCGGAGGGAGGAGGTGTGCCCCCATGTCGGCAGCCATGGTCATGAGCCTCAGATGCCCCTTATGGAGAGGCGTCTCTCTGACCACGAGGACGAGTTTCCGTTTTTCCTTCAATGTCACGTCCGCTGCTCGGACGAGAAGATTATCAGTATAGGAATTGGCGATCCCGGACAGGGTCTTGATGGTGCAGGGGGCCACCACCATGCCATCGGTCAGAAAAGAACCGCTGGCCAGGGTGGCGCCCACATCGCGGTTACTGTAGCAATAGTCGGCCATGGCCTTGACCTCGGCCAGACTATAGGTCGTTTCGATTTCAATATTTCTCACGCCTGCCTCGGATATGATCAGGTGGGTCTCGATTTCTTCCTTATCCTTCAAGAGGGTGAGGAGCGTGACCCCATAGATGACGCCGCTGGCGCCGGAGATGCCGACAATGATCCGCTTTTTCATATAGTCATGTTTCTGGATGGCCAGGCATCCATCCGTAATCAGATTATTTTGAGTGATGCTTTGACAACCGCAGCTGAGAATTCAGGGTCCTCCATATTGGCGTCGACTTCCAGGATCTCGATGTTCGGATTCAGGCCATTTCGAAGCTCTTGGACAAACACGCGGTCTTCTTCGGGATCGTAAGTCGCATTCCCCGGATAATCTACGGAAGACCATCCCCTCAGGGGGATGAGGACCTTGACAGAACCTTTTGCGAGATTCAGCTTTTCCCTGAAGGCACGCGCCACCTCTCTCAATTCATCGGGCGACAGACGGATCCAGGTGCGGTATTTGTCCAGGTCGTACTTTCTTCGCTCATGATAATCCGGTTTATATCTGGATTTGGCCGGGGTCATATGGTTGACGCTGCATGTAGAGATGACCTGGGGGATCCCTGCCCTTCCTGCTGATTCCATGCGGTTCGGTCCGGCATCGCGCATAAAGCCGAAGAGATGCTCTCCGACCCCGCCCGGCGCAAGATCGATGACCCCCTGAAACAGGCCCTGCGAGATCATCTCTTCCATGGCCCGGTCTCCGATTCCTGCCGCTGAAAAGCCGATGACCTGATAGCCTGCTCCTTCCAGGGCCGTCCTCACCGAGCTGGCGCATTGTTCACAAGGCCCCAGCATGGTGATGGCAATCGCTTTTCCTTTCCCGGCCTTCGGAGATGTAATCGTCTCATTGACCATTCCGGCCATGGCGTGGGCGGCCCGGTCCATTACGTTTTTCAAGAGGTCGGACAGACCGGATATCTCGATGACCGAGTGAAACAGGGCAATGTCACCAGTGCCGATATAACGGGTCGAAAGCCCTGGGAGTGCGGCTGTTGAAGAAATCATCAGCTTGGGGATACCAAAGGGGAGTGCCCGCATGACCTCTGTGGCCATGAGGGACCCGGTGGACCCGCCCATGCCGATTACCCCGTCGAGGCCCCCTTCAGCAAGACGTTCCACCGCAATGCGCGAGGCCCCTGCAATGGTGATATTCGTGATCCGGGAACGCTCTGTCGATGCACGGATCTCTTCGATTGTGCTCCCCCCGGCCGATGCCACCTGACTGGGGGTAATATTCGCCCGGGTCGGCCCTTCCCCCCTCATGGAGATATCCATGAGGAGGGGGGTCAAACCGAGAGATTCAATCTTGTCCCTCAGATAATAGGTCTCTTCACCCTTGGTATCCAGGGTGGAGATAATGAGTACCGTTTTTTTCGTCATGTCATTCATCCAGATTTCACAGAGTAAGACAGATCATTCAACTGCCCGACGCGTCAACCATTTCTTAATCGACACCCAGCAATCGACCATCAAAAATTCTTATTTTTGTTCCGCTTCGATTCTGGCCTTGATGTCTTTTTTAAGGGTCTCCTTGTTGACCTTGCCCGAATCGCCCACCGCTGGGAACTCATCCACAATGATGAGCCGTTCCGGAAGTTTGAACATGGCCAACTGCTTTCCCTTCAGGAATTGCACCATCTCCTCAAGGGTGAAGGTCTGGCCTGCCTTGGGGATGACGTAGGCGCAGCACCTCTCTCCCATTTCCCTGTCTGGATACCCCACAATGGCGACCGAGGCGACCTTGGGATGCTCGTTTAGAAGCCCTTCTATTTCCGCCGGATAGATGTTCTGTCCGCCCCGAATGACCATGTCCTTGGCCCGGCCCAGGATCCAGAGACACCCCTGGTCGAATTTGACGATATCGCCGGTGGTAGTCCACCCGTTCGGATCAAAGACGGTGGCCGTCAACTCCTCATCCCGGTAATAGCCTGCCGGTGCGTGCGGTCCTCTAAAATAGAGGATGCCGGGTTCGCCTTCGGGAACCTCATGGGTCTTATCTTCACTCATGAGCCTCACCTTGTTTCCGGGAAGCATCCGGCCTACGGTCCGCCGGCGCAGCTCCTTGGGGTCGTCCACACGGCAACCCGACACCGATCCCATATCCTGGGTCCCCAGATCGCTGGTGATGGCGGCCCCGAAGGCCTCCTCAGCCTCCTCAGCCACTTGAGGGGAGAGATACCCGCCTGCCGACCGGATAAAACGGAGCGAACTGAGGTCGTATTTGGAGGTATCCACCTCCAGCATGCGGACCAGGTGGGTAGGCACCACGCCGATGGCCGTGGCCTTTTCCTTTTCGATGAGTGCCAGTGCTCCTTCCGGCGTGAATTCCTCCAGCATGACCGTCTTGGCCCCGGCAAGGGGCGCGGCAAAATAGGTCAGGGTCCCGGCAGCGCCGCCCGCGTGGGGAGCGATAGCCATGGTGATGTCGTCTTTATTGAGGCCCCAGATATCCACCCGCCCTTTGGATGTGCAGACCCGGGGGGCGCAGGGCCATTCCACCAACTTGGGGAGGCCGGTAGTCCCGCTGGTGGTGGTCAGGAGCGCCACGTTCCAGATAGGGTCCAGTCTCCGTTCGGCAAGCACCGATTCGTCCACAGGCTTTTGCGCCCGCTCCTGGACCAATTTGGTGAGAGAATAGGTCCCTTTCGGGGCTGAATTCGGCACTTGGTCGTCAAAAAGAAAGATGTATTTGAGGTGGGGAAATCGCTGCTGCAGACCTTTGTACATCTCCAGGTAATCGAACTTGCGATAGACGTTGGGGATAATGACGGCTGTGGCCTCGGTCCGTTCCACCATGTATTCCAGCTCCTTCTGGCGCAGGTAAGGATAGACGGTCAGGGAGATGAGGCCGGCCCTCTCGCAGGCGATTCTGGCTAAGAAGCCATAAACGCTGTTGGGTGACTGGATAATGACGCGGGCAAATTTAGGAATCCCCATCTCGACCCACGAAATGGCCATGGCATCCACAAGACGCTTGGCCTCGGCCCAGGTGACCCTGTACTTCGAGTCTACAAGAGCTTCTTTGTCGCCATACTCCCGGGCATTCCTGTCATAAAAATCATAAAATGTTTCATTCGTCCAGTATCCGTCCCTCAGAAACTCATCCACCATTTCCTTTTTATACCGAATCGGTCTCACGTGAAGCCTCCTCAATGTTAACGAATTAAGAATTAAGTATTCAAGAATTCAGGGATTCCATATTATCAACACTTAGACTCAGGGTCGGGCTCAACAACCCGAGCTCTACGATTTGCGGTATGCACACTCATGTATCAATGGGGGAGTAAGGCCTGATAGTTCCCATTCTTGAGATGTAAGGAGCTATCGCAGTTTCATTTGTGTTCCTGTTTTGTTCTTTCCTTGATGCCGGCCCTGAACTTATCCCAGAAGTCCTTGTCCGTATCCTGCCAGGCGGCCCCCCATCTCCTTTCAAAATAGGAGGTGGGCAACCGTTCCTGCCAGGGGCCCCAGGGGTTTTTCCCCTTTTCTCTTGCCTCGAGGACATCATTCAGGAAGGCGACGATATTGGATATTTCCTCCTTGGGAAGATACGAATCCGCACCCTCCTTGATGGACCGCACCAGGTTACCCGGAGTGAAGGCATGGGCGGTCAGCATGATCGGTATGGTGTGCTTCTGGTTGGCGATCTTCAGGAGACCATAGCCGTCTACCCCCATGATGTCCAGAATGGCGATGTCGAACTCCTTAGAGTCCATGAGCTTTTTGGCTTCCTCAAAGTTGGATGCCCTCGACACCTGACACATCTCCAGAAGCTCTTCCAAAATGTCCAGGATATCGGATTCGTCATCCACGATGAGAACTCTTTTGCCGCTTAACCGCGTTTTGTCTGACATGATCAAAACTCCTTACTGTTACAGCTGGTTAACCGTTAAAGGGTTCAGTGAAAAAACCGGCCCCTGATAACGGTGAACCAGCCACTCATCACTAAAATCCCAGTTCAGACCATCTGGCCTTCACCTTTTCCACCGTGGCTGTATCCAGCTCGATGGGGATCGGCTTTTCCTTCCAGTCATAGGGGATGGTGGCATCCAAAAGGAGCCGGCCGGTGATGTCCCTGGCGTTGATCGGGAGCGAGGGATCGAGCGGCGTGGAACGTCCGCGCTTGATCACCTGCGACCGGTTGGGCTGGAATCGAAAACTGAGGGCATACAGGACCCTGGGGATGTCCCACGGATCGATGTCCTCGTCCACCACGATGACCGTTTTAAGACCATAGGCGCCCATTTCCGTTGAAATCGCAGCGGTCAGGACCTGATCCGCATGGCCTGGGTACATCTGCTTAATGGAGATAATGGCCAGGAACCTCCCGGAACCCTCGGGGGGGCAGTAGACCGCCTTCAGCCCGGGGATCTTCATGGCGAGCAACTGCTGCCACAGCGTAGCGCCGTAGGAGAGGGCCATGGTCATATGGGTATCGGTGACAGCGCGGCCCACTGTGGTCCCCCACAGGATCGGATTGTTTCTGTGGGTAATGCATTTGACATCGATAAAATTCCTGGGGTCCGTGCCCACCCCTGAATAATACCCGGTGTATTCGCCGAACGGTCCTTCTTCCATGAACTTGTCCGCATCCACTTCTCCTTCGACCACGATCTCCGCGTGGGCCGGGATCGGCAGGTCCACTGTCTCCCCCTTGACCACCTCTACGGGTTCGCCGCGCAGGGCGCCTGCCACGTCGTATTCCGACGTAAACGCTGACACCCGTGCCGCTCCCATAATGAAGAGGAGGGGATCGCACCCAATGATGGAGGCCACAGGCATCGGTTTCTTCATGGCCTGGTATTTCTTGAGCATAATGTCTGCATGTTTCCCCTTGATAAACTGGGTTCCCATCTTGTCTTTGCCCAGAAGTTGGCCCCTGTAGGTGCCTAAATTGACCCACCCGGACTCGGGATCCTTGCTGATAACGAAATGGGCCGTTCCGATGTAGCGGCCCCCGTCCAGGGGATACCACTGCGGAACAGGGAATTTGTACAGATCAATATCCTTGCCCCTGAGGATATTTTCTTTACACGGGGCATTGCTGGCATCCACCCACTTTGGGGGAATCAAGTTCTCGCCCAGCCTGGCCCATGCCTTGTAAAGGTCCACCAGGGTCGAGTCCAGGGGCTGCCCCATGATCAGGGCCAGCCGCTGCGTCGTGGTGCAGACGCTGGTGATGACCGGCGTCTTGTACCCCTTTACATTTTCAAACAGAAGGGCGGGACCCGACTCCTCTTCATTGAGCTTGGCAATGTGGGAGAGTTCCAGGTTCCAGTCCACCTCCGCGGTGATCCTCTTGCACAACCCCTCCTTTTCACCAGCGGCAATAAAGTCTCTCATGCTTTTCATAGAATATGATACCTCCCTCAAAGTTATTTAAATTTCTATTCATGTTGTCTTCACCGATGGTGAACCCGGATAAACCGGAATGCAATAAATTCTCACGCGGACCTACAAAGACACGGCGATTTCTTAACCACCTGTTAGTGCTTTTCTTTGTGGGCTTTGTGGCTTTGTGTGATAGAAAAAATGTGAATCAATCTTCTTTTATACGTTTTGTGAAAGGCGAGGCAGCCTGTCACTGAAGCTTGATCCGTTTCATGGCCTGGTCCATGAGCAACTGGTATGCGCTCTTATTGCCGATCAAGGGCCCCTTCCGGCGCTGGCTCCAGACGGTCTCAGGACGGGCCTGCACGATGAATATGTTTTCCGGAAAAGAAAAGTCATCATCGACGGCCCACTCGATATCCATAGGACAACCGTAATGGGTCTCGATGTTCTTGGCGATCCTTACGAGTTCCTTTACTTCCCTGTCTTCGAGACAGCATCGGGTCTGCAACGCTTCTTCCACATCCACGTCTATGGTACCTTTCCCATCCGGGTCGTAGACGCACTTGATATGTTTGGCGGAGATGGTCTTTTCGCTGGTCTCCATAATCACCTTGTCGACGACAAATTTGTCGGGATTCACGGAGCCGGAAACCACAGTCTCCCCCAGCCCCCAACTTCCCTCGACCACCACCTTGGACGGGTCGCCATTGGTCGGATTGAGGGTAAACATGACGCCCGCGGCCCGGGAGTTGACCATTTTCTGAACCCCCACACTGATATAGACCTTTTCGTGCGGAAAATGATTTTTGTTTCGGTAATCGATGGCGCGAGGCGTAAAGAGGCTGGCCCAGCAGCGCCTCACACTGGAAATGATCCGGTCCTCTCCGGATTGGCAAAGATAGGTATCCTGCTGTCCCGCGAAGCTCGCCGTGGGGAGGTCTTCGGCCGTTGCACTCGACCGGACCGCCACCTGAACGTCTGTGATGCCGCATGTCTCACACAGCCGGGCATAGCCTGAGGCGATGGCCTGCCGTATCTCATCGGGCATGGCTGCATGGAGGACCAGTTCCTGAATGGCTTCGCTTGTTTTATTGAGTGAGTCCACCTCATGTTGATCGAGACCTGAGAGGACATTGAGGATGGTGTCCTTAATCCCCGTTTGCGTGATGAAACTCAGATAGCTGTCGGTAGTTACGGCAAATCCGGGCGGCACACGAATGCCTGCCTTGATCATCTCCCCCAGACTGGCATTTTTCCCCCCCACGGTTGGGAGGGAGCTCTTATCCAGCTTTTCAAAATTGAGAATGTAGTCCATCTGCTTCTCCATTCAAGGTTATCCCCTCCTCTTCGAATCCGGACCTGTTAGAGTGGCATTGGCGGTGCTTCTCGCCGGGCCTTCCAGCCCGGAGAGAAGATCACGCCGGATTGTTATGGAGGAGGGGGGCCGATGGGATGGGAATGAGGTTATTTGGCCCTCTCAACAATTGTCACAACACCTGTATCGCCATCCACCCTCACGATGTCCCCGGTCTTGATTGCCGATGTGGCCACGCCGGTGCCGGTAACGGACGGAATTCCATATTCCCTGCACACAATGGCGGCGTGACTGGTAAGTCCGCCAATATCTGTAACCGCTGCCTTGATCTTGGTGAAGACGGGGGCCCACGACGGATTGGTGGTGGGGCACACCAGGACCTCTCCAGTCTGAAGATTCACAATATCCTTGAGCAGTTTGAGTACCCTTGCCGGACCTTCCGCAACCCCTGCGGAGGAGGCAAACCCCTTGATCTCCGAGAAGCGCGGGGTCCTGAGGCTCGGCACCACCAAGGCCTATGCCCGCTATTTCATGCCTTGGATCATCACCCGTTTCCGCGAAACCTATCCGGACATCAAGATTCATCTCGACGAGGGAAGTTCTCAGGATATGACCCTGAGCCTCGTCAATTTCCAGAATGAGATCGCGATCATAGCCAAGGCCCAGGACCATCCCGATGTCTGTTTTTTCCCTTTCAGCATGGAGGAATTGATCTTGATTGCAGCCCCAGATCATCCGCTGGCAGGAAAGAGTTCCGTCGCCTTCGATCAAATTGCCAGGGAACCGATCATTATGAAAGAGGTCGGATCTGGGACGCGACGACTGGTCAATCAATTGTTTGCGAGGCATGGATGCGCACCGGACATTTTGATGGAGACGAGCAACACGGAGTTCATTAAGCAGTTGGTTCAGCGTGGCGACGGCATTTCCTTTCTGGTGAAGCAATCTGTCGCAATTGAACTGGGTGCAGTTACTGTCATCTCCCATATTTTTCTTTGAAAATTACT
>CAYLJZ010000043.1:0-23121 GCA_964384085.1 uncultured Desulfobacteraceae bacterium | reverse complement strand
GGACCTGATCAGCCGCCCTGGGAGAGCATTATTCGAATGGCCGGTATTTCATCTCGCTCCTTCAGGAAATCCTTTATCATTTCACTTGCTTTTTCAGTGACCTCTAACATAATATCAGTATCCTCCTCGTTGGTATTCTTATCATTTATAGATGATTAAATAATAGGTATTAAAACCCTCTTGTCAACTGAAGAGACAAACCGCGGAAAATGGTTACACCAATTTCAAAAAGGCTCCTCTAACAGTCTCTGCCTGAGCCAGATGCATACCTTGTCGATTTCCCGCCTAAGTTCTTCCATGGCCTTGCCCCTGTGGCTGACACGGTTCTTTTCTGCCTGCGTCATCTGTGCGAAAGTCTTTTTCAAAGGGGGATAGTAAAAGAGGGGGTCATATCCAAACCCCTGACCAGTGGTCAATTCCTTTGATATAAGCCCCTCACAGATCCCTTCATAGATAAGGGCCGGCCCCCGTGGCACGGCAATGGCGAGGATACAGATAAAGGCCGCCTCCCTATCCTCTATCCCTTTCATCCTGCTTAGGAGTTTCAGGTTATTTTCCCTGTCGGTGGCGCCTTCGCCTGCATAGCGTGCAGAAAAGACTCCGGGCTCTCCGCCGAGTGCCTTCACGGTGAGCCCGGAGTCATCGGCAATGGCAGGGAGGCCGAGCACCCGCGCTGTGAAGCGGGCCTTGAGGACCGCATTGTCCTCAAAGGTTTCTCCATCTTCTACGACCGGCGGGATAGGCCCAAAATCGTTAAGGCTCCGTATCTCAATGCCGGCTTTCCTGAACAAATCTTCAAATTCAGCAATCTTGCCCCTGTTCCGGGTCCCCAGGACCATGGGTCGATCCAGCTTGTATGTTTTTTCCAAGACACTCATCAATCTCTGATCCCTATTCCTCGCACCCAGGCTTCAGCCCTGATGAAAATACCAAATAAACGAACATCAATCCATCATAGAACAATGGGTTTCAGTTAGCGACGGTCACATCCACGATGCTCTGACGTGCAATGATATGCTCAGTTTCATGTTCCATTATGGACACATGCATAAGACCTAATATTTCATAAGATCCGTTCTCCAGGCCTGAAGTATCCCATCTGACAGGAAAATTTTCTTCCATGTCTTGAGACTCGCCGATCTTGATCCAGCTTCCGCTCCCTTTCTTTCTAAAATACCAGGGGTTTACGATCTTGACCACTGCACCCGAGATGCCCAGTTCCTCCAGCTCTTTGTGGAGGAGGTCTTCATCCAGGCCCTCCCTCAGACGCACCATCCCCGAAAAATTGTTTAAACTTTCCGAGGGAACAATAAAATGGGGTCCCCAATCATACGACATAGCGGCCTCCTTTCCTGTATGAAAGTTCATAAAAAGCGCTTGCTAACACATCTTCCCATATCCTGCCAAAAATAATGCAATTAAAGTGCCATGGTAGAAATCAACGCGCGCTTTATGTCCAGGATCACACCATGAGTGTCGGCCCACACAACCTAACCACAGCGGGAAACTATCGAACCACGATTTTGAGGCCTAATCCCATCTATTTTTCAAACTTATCCTTATGGGCATTTTGTAGTGATATACGATGGATATCTGCTTGTGTGACACCCAAAAAGAAGAGCGAAAATCTACATTAATGAAGAATCGAATCCTCTTAATTTACATTTTGGTAACTGTTCAGCCTTCTGATAGAAGCGATGACAACTCACCGGTCCGTGGGGCTCTTTTCCCCAAAGGACGCAAAACAGAATTCCCCTCCCCGTGGAACGCTCCCTGTACCCTCAATACGTTCTGAAACAGGGAAGGGGGACATCGGCTTTGATCGAGGGGGTCTCCTGGAGCTGTTGGGGCGCTTATTTAACAACCCCACTGCCGTATCCCTGCAATGACTCACGGGTTTGTGTCCTTTGGGAAAGAGACCCCCACGGGCCTTTTAAACACACCTAAGGTGTTACAATTTTGGTATTATCGATCTCCTGAAAGAATGGACTTTATATCCAGCACCGGCGTTTTATCTATCACCTCCAACGGCTGCACTTGAAGCCTGCAGGGCAATTCCACGGCAACAATGCGGGTCCTGTGGAGTCCGATCGGGTTTGGCCGATGGGGAGAGCGGGTAGCAAAAACCCCCTTCATCGGATTCTTTGGGTTTCCTCTCGGATGGACCCTGAGCATCGATCGATCCGCCAGGTGCAGCCAGCTCAGCACCAGGATCTCGACCCCCGCTTCCAACCCTTCCATTCCCGCTGTGTATTCAGGGTCGATATCGATCCAGGCCATGGCGGCGCCTTCGCTCTCCTGATGCGAGCAGTCATGAATATCTTTCAGATCAGATCGAATGATCCCGATCTGTTTCAGATGGACGTCTTTTTGGGTCATCTGTCATTCATCGCTGGAGGTTGGACCCGGGACTTCGTATCCTACTTATCGATCTGGACGCGAATCACCTCTATGAGCGTTTTTATATCGGAGCCACTCAACTTTCCGTATTTTATGAAGACCAGCCTGCCCTGTTTGTCAAACGCCATGACATCGCTGTTGTCGTCGGCAATATCCCATGCCTTCACAAGGACCTTATCATAGTCACGAACGTAAATGGCCGTTGGGTAGCGTTCCTGCTTGTCTTTGAGCGCGGATGAGATAGCAAAGTTGGGGAGCCATGAGGCATCCATATTGATGATGGCGTAGGACTGGAATTTATCGAGGGGGAATTTCTCCTTTTGGAGGGCGTCGCTCGCCTCATTGTTGAGGTCTTTCTCGTCAGGGTCCACATAAAAGATCACGCTGACTTTTCCGTTCAGTTCCTTGGTGCTCCATGCACTGCCGTCCAGCCTGCCCCCCAGATCTCCGCTTAAATTTACCTCTTTTGGCGTTTTTCCCATCTCCACTCCGCCCCATGCAGGTTGTGTCGCCAGGAAAATCGCGCTCACCATCATTAAAAAAAACATCTTTGCCGAATGCAAGATAACTCCCTCCTCATTGATAGAATTCAAGACCCCCAATTTATCCATTTTGGCGGCCAAAATAACTGAAGGAGCGGGCAGTGTCAATCCCCTATTCGTTATTGTGATTTTCAAATGAATAATTTCTATTTACAAGTCGGCAGGTTAATCGATGCACGGCCGCTTTAGAGATCTGCATAAATGTGGGCCGGCGCGGTAAGGTACGGGTCGAAAATATTTTTACAGCAACCATCTCTGGGATGCACCAGAAAGGCTATGAAGTCACGTACCATGGTGAAAATTTTTTCTTTTAATTGATTCTGATTTCCGCTATGGTGACAGCCGCGAGAACGTCGACACATCTGAAAATCTATTAGAGTCTCTATCACCTCGAAACCCTTATTGGACCTTGAAGCCTGGCACAGGAATTTCGAAATTCGCTATTTTTGAGGAACATGGAAAATAACCCGCTGGATGGAGCGTGTACGGTGGGAATAAGAAACATTCTGCCCGGCATCGTCGGCTGCCGTGTGTATCATGCGGTGCAGCGTGCTGTTTTCTGTGGCTTTATCGCCCTGATGGGACTGGTGGCTTGCACCAAAGTGGGCCCGGACTATGTCCCGCCCGCCCTCAAGGTTACCGACGCATGGATGGGAGCGGACAAAGACGGGTTGCGAATGGAAACGGCCGAACAGGCCGAGTGGTGGAAAGCCCTGGGCGACCCGGTGCTGGATAGGCTGGTGGGAATAGCTTATCGGCAGAATCTCCCCCTTCAATCGGTTGGCGTCCGTGTCTTTGCGGCCCGCGCCCAGTTGGGTATTGCCGTGGGTCTCCTCTACCCTCAGGGTCAGCAGGGGTTCGGCTCTCTTCAGTACAACCGATCAAGCGAACGGGCGCCTGCATCTCCCCAGCCAGGAACGCCGAACACGGTAGGCTTTGGTTTCTGGGAAGCCCAGATCGGGGTGTCAGCAAGCTGGGAGATGGATTTCTGGGGAAAGCTGCGGCGTGCGGTGGAGGCTGCCGATGCAGGACTGTTGAGCGCCATTGCCGCTTACGACAACGCCATGGTGACCCTCTCCTCGGACCTGGCCAGCACCTACGTCCTGATTCGCACCCTGGAGGAAAGGGTTCAGATCGCCCGGGATAACCTGGTCATTCAACAGGAAAGCCTTCGAATCGCCCAGGCCCGGTTTACCGGGGGCGCCACTAGCGAACGGGATGTTCAGCAGGCCCTGACCCAGTTGAATGCCACAGAGGCCTCCATCCCCCAGTTGGAATCGAGCCTGAGGCAGGCCAAGAACGCCCTCAGCATCCTCCTTGCCGTGCCCCCCATGGAGGTAGATCCCCTGCTCAAGGGCGATTCGCGAATCCCTCTGGTCCCCCTGAAAATCGCGGTAGGGATTCCGGCCGATCTCCTGAGGCGAAGACCGGATATCCGGCTGGCAGAACTCCAGGCCGTGACCCAGTGCTCCCGCATCGGCATTGCCAAGGCCGATCTCTATCCCATGTTCTCCCTGACAGGGAGCTTCGGACTGCTGTCAACCGATGTCGGCCAGTTTGGAACCGGGGATCTCTTTTCCTGGAAAAGCCGGTCCGGGTTTATCGGCCCCACCTTTCAATGGAATATCCTTAGTTATGGTCAGATCACCAATCAGGTGAGGATAGAGGACGCCCGGTTTCAGGAACTCCTTCTCGACTATCAAAACACGGTCCTCCAGGCCCAGAAGGAGGTGGAGGATGGGCTCGTTGCCTTTGTGAAGGCTCAGAAGAGGGTTCAGTCCCTGGCTCTGGCAGCCGATGCGGCCAAACGCTCTGTGGAACTTTCGATGATTCAGTATCGGGAAGGGGCCACGGACTACACCACGGTGCTCACGGCCCAGCAGGCCCTCCTGCTGCAGCAGGACAACCTGGTCATCGGCCGTGGGGATGTGCCCCAGGGCCTGGTTTCCATTTACAGGGCCCTCGGGGGCGGGTGGGAGACCCGCACCGGTCAGGATTTCATTCCGCCGGATATCCTGGAGACCATGAAAAATCGGACAAATTGGGGCAACCTGCTCACACCGGCCGCTGTGGAGCCGACCCCTCAGGAAAATAAGGACGCCCTGTTCCGGGCGCCAGACTGGTAGGAATGACGGCATGGAGACTCTCAACAGAAATAGCGCGTGGCGCCTGCATTGGTCAGGGATCCTGGCCAATCTGGCAGGGGTGTTGTTGGTTCTATCAGGCCTTTCCGGATGCAAGGAAGAGGAAAACAAGTATGTCGCCCCTCCTCCCCCGAAGGTTACCGTAACTCATCCCCTGGTGCAGCCCCTCACCGAATACCTGGAACTGACCGGGAATACCCAAGCCGTTGAGTTAGTGCAACTGAAGGCCAGGGTAAAAGGGTTTCTTACCCAGATTGGATTCAAAGATGGGGACGTGGTCAAAAAGGACGCAACCCTCTTTGTGATCGAGCCCCCACCCTATGAGGCCAAGGTGAAACTGGCCGAGGCCAACGTGGCCTCGGCCAAGGCAAGGCTCCTCAGGGCCAGCCAGGAATATAAGCGGCAACAGCAGTTGATCAAGCAAAGCGCCACTTCCCAGTCTGAAGTGGAAAAGTGGCAGGCCGCGCAGGATGCGGCCCAGGCCAGTCTCGACGAGGCAAAGGCCAACCTGGAAATTGCCAAAATCAATTTGGGCTACACGGTGATTAAAGCCCCCTTTCTGGGCCGGGTGGACCGACACCTGGTGGATATCGGGAACCTGGTGGGTTCAGGAGAGGCAACCCTTCTAAGCACCATTTACCGCTTAGACCCCATCTACGCATACTTCAATATCAATGAGAAGGACCTCGTTCGGGCCATGGAAAAGGACAAAGAAGACGGCAAGCGCGACCTGGCGCCTTTTCCGGTCTATCTGGCCATCGAGGGAGAACAAGGATATCCCCACAAGGGCAAACTGGACTTTGCTGCGACGGTAGTGGACAGCAGCACCGGTACCCTTCTCCTTCGAGGGATCTTCGATAACCCCCTGGAGGATCTCATGCCCAAGATGCTTCCAGGGATGTTTGTTCGGGTTCGGATCCCCATCGATACCCTCCCCGAGGCCCTGTTTGTCTCTGAGCGCTCTCTGGGCGTGGATCAAGGGGGGGCCTATCTCCTGGTGGTCAACGACAAGAATGTGGTCGAACAGCGCAGCGTCCGGACAGGCCCCAGGGTGAAAGGGATGCGGGCGATTATGGGAGGTCTCAAAAAGGAGGACCGGGTCGTGGTCAACGGCATCCAGAGGGCGCGACCGGGGGCTCATGTAACCCCGGTTCAACAAGAGGAAACTCAAGGCCCTTCTGAGGGGAAGGCCGAGGAGCAGCCCCAAGCAAAACCTGCGGCAAAGCCTGACGCAGAACCCAACTCCAAATCGGCCAAGGCCGCGTCCTCGCCAAAGCGCTGAGCCTACGGAAGGGGTCTCCATGTTCTCCAAGTTCTTTATCGAACGTCCCATCTTCGCCAACGTCATCGCCATTCTCACCATCATCCTGGGTGCAGTGGCCCTGCTCCGGCTGCCCGTGGCCCAGTACCCGGACATCACCCCCCCCACCGTACAGGTCACCACCCTTTATCCAGGGGCCAGCGCCAGCATCATCGCCAATACCATTGCCCTGCCCATCGAACAGCAGGTCAACGGTGTGGAGGGGATGCTCTACATGCAGTCCTACAGCTCCGGCGACGGCACGTATAAACTCATCGTCACCTTCGAGGTGGGTACCGACATGGACTTTGCCCAGGTCCTGGTCCAGAACCGTGTGGCCATCGCCATGCCTGCCCTTCCCCCCGAGGTCCAGAAACAGGGGGTGGTCACGCAGAAGGTCTCGACCGATATCCTTCTCGTCATCAACCTGACCTCACCGGATGAGAGTTTCGACAGCCTCTATCTCACCAACTACGCCACCATCAACCTGGTGGACACCCTTGCCCGGCTCAAGGGGGTCGGGCAGGTGCAGGTCTTCGGCATCGGCCAGTACGGGATGCGGGTCTGGCTGAATCCAGACCTGCTAAGGGCCTATAACCTGACCCCGGATGACGTGGTCAAGGCCATTCAGAACCAGAACATCCAGGTCCCGGCCGGCCAGATCGGCATGCCCCCCGCTCCCTCAGACCAGAACTTCCAATACACCATCAATGTCCTGGGCCGACTGGATGAGGTTCAAGAGTTCGAGAATATCATTGTCAAGATGGATGCCGGCCAGGGGGGCCGCATCCTGCGGGTGAAAGACATCGGACGGGTGGAACTGGGGGCGCAGACCTACAGCCAGTTCTGTCAAATGGATGGGAAGCCTTCGGCAGGGGTTGCCATCTTCCAGCTTCCGGGGGCCAATGCCCTCGACGTGGCCAAGGAGGTCAAGGCCACCATGGTCGAGATGAGCAAGCGTTTCCCCAAGGGACTGGAGTATAGCATCCCCTTTGACACCACGATATTCACCACCGCCTCGATCGATGAGGTCTACAAAACCCTCTACGAGGCAGGTGTTCTGGTCCTCCTCGTGATCATGATCTTTCTTCAGAACTGGCGGGCCGTGCTGGTCCCTGCCTCCACCGTGCCGGTGACCATCATCGGGGCCTTCATCGCCATGGCGGCCCTCGGGTTTTCCGTGAATATGGTGACCCTTTTTGCCCTGATCCTGGCCATCGGCATTGTGGTGGACGACGCCATCGTCATTGTGGAAGGGGCCTCCTACGGCATCGAGCAGGGACTCTCTCCAAAAGAGGCCACCATCAAGGCCATGGAGGAGCTCACCGGCCCGGTGCTGGGGATTACGGTGGTTCTCATGGCCGTCTTTCTCCCTGCCGCCTTTATCCCCGGAATTACCGGGCAGTTGTATCGCCAGTTCGCCCTGGTGATCGCCTCCACGGCCGTGATCAGCGCCATCAACGCCCTGACCCTCAAACCGGCCCAGTGTGCTGTTTACCTCAAGCC
This sequence comes from uncultured Desulfobacteraceae bacterium, assembly GCA_964384085.1. Lineage (GTDB taxonomy): Bacteria > Desulfobacterota > DSM-4660 > Desulfatiglandales > Desulfatiglandaceae > AUK324. Next base: position 15,229 of record CAYLJZ010000043.1, on the reverse strand, counting down.
CCGCACCAAAAAGCCGGGCCCTTTTTCCAGAGGATTCAATTTCGTCTTTGGGGCCTGCGAGCGGGGCTACACCCGACTGGTCAGATGGCTTGTGCACATCAGCCTCCCCATGATGATTGTGTTTGTGTGTTTGCTCGCCCTCACGGGATGGGCCTTTCTCACCCTGCCTGCCGGGTTCTTGCCGGATGAGGACCAGGGGTATGCGGTGGTTGGGGTCCAGCTTCCGAGCAGCGCCTCCCTGGAGCGCACCCAGGAGGTCATGGAGAAGGTAGGGAATATTCTGGCCCACACGCCGGGGGTGGCCCATTACCTGATGATCGGGGGGATCTCCCTCCTGGACAACAGCACTTCCCTGTGCAATGCCGGGGTCGTCTATGTCATCTATGAAGACTATGAAAAGCGAGAGAAGGAGGGAAGCAGCCAGGAGGCGATCCTTGCGCACCTGCGGCCCAGACTGGCCCAACTTCAGGACGCTATCGCCTATGCGGTGGTCCCTCCGGCCATCAAGGGACTCGGCATCGCGAGCGGTTTTCAGATGCAGTTGCAGGTGAAGGGGACTGGATTTGATTTCGCCAAACTGGGTCAGCTCACGTACGAGATGATTCAGGACGGAAACGCCCAATCCAACCTGGCAGGGCTCAACACGTCCTTTGTCCCGGGGGTGCCCCAGCTCAGGACAGATGTGGATCGGGTCAAGGCCAAGGCCCTGAATGTGGAGGTCGGGGATGTCTTTTCCACCATGCAGAACTACCTCGGCTCTTACTATGTGGACCAGTTTAATAAGTTTGGAAGGACGTTTCAGGTCTATGTGCAGGCCGACAGCCCCTACCGGCTGGAGCCGGAGCAGATTCGGCAGTTGTATACGCGAAACATGAAAGGCGACATGGTCCCCCTGGGAACCCTCACCGATGTCAGTCTCACCACAGGCCCGGCCATTATCAGCCTTTATAATCTCTTCCTGACCTCGCCCATCAGCGGACAGGCCGCACCGGGGTTCAGCTCAGGGCAGGCCATGGCCATCATGGAGCAGATGGCAAAGGAAAAGCTCCCCCCGGATATGGGATTTGAGTGGACCGCCATGTCCTACCAGGAAAAGCTGGTGGGTAACCAGGCGCTCTTCGTCCTGGCCCTGTCGGTGCTCCTCGTCTTTCTGGTCCTGGCCGCCCAGTATGAGAGCTGGACCAGCCCCGCAGCCGTGATCCTCGTGGTCCCCCTGGCCCTCCTCGGGACCGTCATCGCCCTGATCGCACGGGGGTTCGACAACGACATCTACACCCAGATCGGGATCATTCTCCTGGTTGCCCTGGCCAGCAAAAACGCCATCCTGATTGTCGAGGTGGCCAGAGAACTGCGTGCCAAGGGAACGGATCTCTACGAGGCCGCGGTGGAGGCCTCCCGCCGGCGATTCCGGCCCATCCTCATGACCTCCTTTGCCTTTATCCTCGGCGTGGTTCCCCTGGTGGTGGCCGAGGGGGCGGGCGCGGCCAGCCGGCAGGTCCTGGGCACGGCCGTGATGGGCGGCATGCTCGGTTCCACCCTCCTGGCCGTCCTCTTTGTACCCATTTTCTATGTGACCCTTCAGCGCTTCAGCGAGTGGCTCGTTCGGCGCAAGGAGGCCAAGGCCGCACGAAAGGCCTCCGCTTGATGCTGGATGCTGGATACTGGAGGGAAGGCCTTTCAAATACAGCTCAAAGAAATCGACCGAATTCCAACGACTTCTTGTTGATGCTGACCTGGGTCTGCACCTGAATCATCTCATGGGCTGTTTCATGAAAGGGGAGATAAACAAGGGATGCCCCCTTTATGGCGAGACGCAGATAAGGGAGCATGGGCATGATCTTCTTTTTGTTGACAGCCGACCCCGCAATGGTGATCGGAATCCCCTGTATAGCCTCGCTAAGGGGGAGAGTCACTGGACCGAGGTTTTTTTCGGGAAGTTTCCCTTCAAGTTTCAGTTGGGGCTGGACAAGGGTCAACTGCCTTGAAAGATGGAGGAATCGGTTCGGTCTGATCTTGAAGGAAGGAGACCAGAAGGTCATCTCCTGATCTTCCCAACCCTTTTGGACCACCCTGGGCTGGTTGGTGGCGCGAATGAAATCGGCAAAGGAGGCAATCGCAATGCCGGTGGCCTCAACGGTTATCTTCCAGAAAGGGAGGTAGGTGGCATCCGGTTCATTCCCGAGCGCCACCGCCAGATCTACCTGAACGAATTTCCCTCTTTTGGCCTCCCATGCAGTATCGCAATTGCTGCATGTCAAGACCACGCTGTCCCTTTCTCCTGTCAGGTCCCACCCGCAGTGGGGGCACAGGGTCGCCATAAATGTCAGCTTCCATCGAGGGCGATGGTTTGTGATGGAAGAAAAGATGTCGCCCTGTTGAGACAATCTGGCGATCGGTCTGTTGATGATTCCGTCAAACAGGGTACTGTGTTCCACGTAGAGCGGGAGATAAATCAGATTCACGGCCTCGCCGATCGAGGCTGTAACCACGGGATCTCCCATGTCTTCTCCCGATAAATGTTTTTCCGCCCGACAGAGAAGATCGCTGGGTTTGAGGAAGCATTTCAAAAAAGACCCGGGCGCATCCGCTCCTGCGAACCGCATTTTCATGGCCTGGGGCCTCAGGCCTAAGGAAGCCGGAAACCGTTTGAAAGGAACGCCCAACTGGGTGATATCCACGATCCGGTAGTGAACGCCCTCCCTGTTGCACGTAAAGACGCTCCCCTTGAAGCGGAGATAAGGGGCAAAGATGAGGTCTCGGTTGGTTTCCTGATGGGGCAGAACAAAGCGGTAACAGCCATCGGAAAACAGGAAGCTGTTTACCTCGCAGTAGGGACATTTCAGAATATGATCGGCCTCATCCAGCTCAACGGCCCCCCCGCACTGGGGGCATTCCTGTACGACGGTAAAACCCATAGCCGACCTCAGAGAATGGATGATTGATGATTGACAATTTTCGACGTCTGAACCCAACTGCCGTCTCTCAACTTTAGTCGCTCCAAACTTTAGTCGCTTTAGATTATTGCTTCATTTTCTGTCATAAAAAACAAGAAAATTTCCCTGCTTATCCGGTTAAACCACAAAGCACTACTCAGATGGATTCTCTGGGTGTACCCAGGGGGTACCCAGTCACCGTCATACAGTCCACAGGCCAACGCAATTGCTCCACGTATTGTAGGCAGGCGGCTTCACTCGGGAATATCCGATGGAAGTCAAGAAAATTCTTTGGAAAATTGAGTGGTTCCATGCAAGTACCTTTATTGAGCAACTAATACCTGGATGGAATGTTAGCTTAAATCATTTTATGTGTCAACCGGATAAGCAGGATGGAATGTTAGCTTAAATCATTTTATGTGTCAACCGGATAAGCAGGAAAATTTCTTTCTATTTCCGTACGCCGCATTTCAGTGATTCAAACAGAGCCACAACGAACATGAAGAAAAAGGCTTTTTCCTGTTTTTTAAAAATCCTTTGTGTGCTTGGTGTCTTTGTGTGAGATATGTTGGTTGCGGGTATCCACATTAACTCACTTCAAATCCTTTCTCCACACTGGTTGCAAAATACAGAACCCGGCAGGTTTTCGGCCTTACAGTGAGGACAGATCGTGGTCGAGGGCTTTTCCTCAACCGGATGGCCACACTTGGGGCAGAATCGCGCGTTGGCCGGAAGGTTTTTCCCGCACACCGGACACTGAGCGATGACCACCTGCTGATGCCCGCAATGGGGGCAGAACCTGGCGTCCCTTGGGATGGGCTGTCCGCAATCCGGGCAGACCGCCTGGGACATTGGCGCCGTACCCTGGTTTGTCAGTGTCTCGGCAAACATGGCCGGCATCATGAACCCCATGCCCATGCCGAATCCGCCCCCTGCCTCTCCCTGGTTTTCGGCTGCCTTCTCTATGGCCATGGCCGCCTTGAGCTTGACGAGCCGGTCCAGGTCCTGAATGACATTCAGCCTTCCCCGGTCATCGATCGCCCCCTGAACCTCCGGGGGCGGGGTAATCGAGTCCGTGTACAAATGGGTCAACCCCAGACCAAAATGACTGAAGTCTTTCTTCAGTCGCTCCTGCAGCCCTGTCGACAACTCCTCGTATCTCCCCGGCAGATTCAGAATGCTGTCCAGGTGCTCGCCCAAGTGATCGTTAAAGCGGGACACGATGACCCGTTTCAGATATTCTTCGATATCTTCGGTGGTGAATCTCCCCATGGTGCCCACCAGGGTGTTGATGAAGAGAAGGGGTTGAACCACCTGGATATTGAACACGCCATGTGCCCGAAGCCGAATGAGGCCCAGTTCGGAGTCCTTGAAAGCGACCGGGTCCCGTGTCCCCCATTTGAGGTTTGAAAATACCTTCATGTTGACGATATAGGCCTCGGCCCGAAGGGGGCTGGTCATGGCCCACGGAATCGCCATGATCTTGTTGATGATGGGGATGTTCCCGGTTTTCAGGGTGTGACGGCCCGGGCCGAAGGCGTCGCAGGCCTTTCCCTTGTAGAAGAGCACGCCTGCCTGGCTCTCGCGGATAATGAACTGGGCCCCCCATTTGATCTCGCCCGACCCCTTCTCCGGAATACGGTGGAGCAGCTCCTTGCCGGTCTCGTCAAACCATTCGATGACCTCGAGAAAAACAACATTGTTGGTCCCCATTTTTGACCCTCCCTTTTTCCCTGCGCATAGACGGCTTCTCGGAGTCCTGCCAATCCGATTGTCCCCTGATGGAACCATTCAGACCGCTAAAATTGCCTGAAAAGCGTATGTTGTCAAGATGTTGCACTTGGAAATAGCCGCATTCTAAGCGGTACGGAATGGAATTGCAAGGGGAGAATCGACCGCTCACGAGGCCTGTCGCTCTCCTGAATCCCAGAGATATTTGGGTGAGGGGAAGGCTTTTCATCTGCCGAACGGCAGATTTTTCCTGTTTGACACTCCCGTCGGGAGACCTTAGTATCTGGCCACGACGAATTCAAAGACGCATCAGCGCGTCGGATCATAGGCAGGTGTCCGATTGTCCAACGGCTCGCCGGCTCACCAGCTTAACCGCTCCCCAGCGCTAAAGGTCTATCACTCAAGTGGAGAGGAATCACGCTGCATGAAAAATGCGATACATACCGATCTGATCAGTAATCTCGATGCTGTTTTCAATCCAAAATCGGTTGCCCTCGTTGGGGCATCCACCACATTCGGAAAATGGGGCCAGCTCATTACCTCCAATATTATTGCAGGCGGCTACAAGGGTAAGATTTTTCCTGTAAATCCGGGCTACAAGGAGATGTTCGGCCTTCCGGTCTTCAGTCATATCGGTGAAATTCCGGAACCTGTAGACCTTGCCTTTATCATCACCCCCGCACAGACGGTCCCCTCGGTCCTGCAGGCATGCGGTGAAAAGGGGGTGAAGGGGGCTGTGATTATCACCTCCGGCTTCAGCGAAAGCGACCAGGCCGGCAAGGATCTTGAACACGAGATTGTCAGGATTGGTCATGAAAAGGGGATTGCCATCATCGGCCCCAATACCATGGGGATTATTTCTCCCTACGCCGGTCTCTTTGCAACTGGGTCCCATTCGAGGCCTCGAAAAGGGTCGGTGGCATTTGTCTCCCAGTCCGGGAACCTGGGCAACCAGCTTACCCACTGGGCCGAACAGCAGGGGATTGGCATCTCCCTATTCGTGGGCTCGGGAAACGAGGCCATGATTGCCTGCCCCGATTATCTGGAATATCTGGAGCACGATCCCCATACGCGGATCATTATCCTTTATTTAGAGAGTGTCGGCCATGGCGACCGATTCATGGAGGTGGCAACGCGGATCAACCGGACAAAGCCGGTGATCGTGCTGAAGGGGGGCAGGACCGAGGCGGGGCGGACGGCTGCAGCCTCTCATACGGGCTCCATGAGCGGAGAGGATGCCATATTCAGGGGCGCCTGCCGGCAGGCAGGTATCCTGAACGCCCGAGTGCCGTCGGAACTGCTGAACCTATCCGCCGGGTTTTCTTCCCTTCCGCTTCCAAAGGGGAACCGGGTCGGCATCGTTACCCTGGGGGGCGGCTGGGGGGTTGTGACTGCAGATCAGTGCAACGACAGGGGGTTGGTAGTCCCTCCCATTCCGGGCCCGATCATCGACGCAATCGGGCGGCATCTTCCCCCCTTCTGGAGCAAAGGAAACCCGGTGGATCTGGTGGGGACCCGTGATCTGGATGCGCCGCTCGTGGCAGTGGAAGAACTCATGAAATGGGATGGCATCGACGCGGTTATGATCCTGGGGATTGTGGGGAGAGATGAGTTCGTCCATCTGCTGATTCAATCCAGCCGAGCGGCCGATCCGGAAGTTTCGTCGGAATTCCTGGATCAGATAAAGATCATGAGCCGCGAATACGAGGAGACCTTTATCTCCAAGATGGTGGAATTCATGGAGGTCTATGAAAAGCCCGTCATCGGTGTCTCTCTTGCCAGGACAGACAGCGGAACGGTGCGGCCCCTCCCCGGAAGGAGGTACAGCGGTGTTTTTTATCAGACGCCCGAAGCCGGGGTCAACCTACTTGCCCGAATGGTGGAATACGGCGGGCGAGGGGGGGAAAAGGGATTTTTCACGGTAATCCGCTAAGAATCACGGATCGTTTCCAATCTATAATTCTGAACAGCCGTTTACACTAACGGGCTTACATCCCTTTGCGGTTCCGGGACGGCCAATTCTTCTGTTCCGCTTCTTTCCACCAGGGCGGTGTGATGAGGCGCCTCCTGGCCCGACGGTCTTGTGTAGACATCATTGAGTTTTTGAATATATCCGTTGGCATCGTCCGCCACCTTTTTCAGGGAGGCCGCCTTTCTGCGGCCCCATCCAGCGGGCTCCATTCGAAAGACGCTGCGCCACCAGCGGCTGTTCTTGCGGAAGGCACGGTCATAGTGGCGCACGGACTCGCGTTCCGGGATGCTTTCGAGCAGTCGACGGGAGACGCTGGCGGCAGTCCATTTTCGCACCCAGAAATGAACGGCGCCCGCTCCCAGAACGATCACCAGCACGAGCCCCCACTTGATCCAGGGATTCGCCAGGATGGCATCCATATGGGGAATGGAAAGGGTCAGACCACTCCAGTACCCGCGCCAGATGGTCATGAAAAGAAATAGCCCGACCGCCGCAAAGAGAAGACCCCCGTCGACCCAGAGCACTCGGCGGCGCCACGTCTCCAGGAACTGGCGGACCTTGGGGACGACGCTGTTTTCCAGAATGCGGGCCTGTTGTTCCAGCATGCCCACGATGCGGTAAGACCGCTCCACCTTGATGTGTTCGATTCGGTCCCTTATTTCACCCATATTCGCATCCCGTTTGGCCTCGAACCGGGCGCGAGTGGTCTCGTCCGCTATTGCCGGAGCCGCCTCCCGGCTGTAGACGGTGTAGCATCTTCCCGCGGTCATTCCATACTGTGAGAGTGCCCGCTGCCAGGATGCAAATACATCCTCTGGGTTGTCTTCCCTCGATGTGACGTCGATCAGGTTGAGGATATACAGGAACTTGTTCGAGTCATTTCGGCGGATGGTCCCCTTGACCAGGGTTTCAAGGGTATCGTGCATGGAGCCTGATTCCGGGTGCCGGGCATCAAAAAAGATGAGGACCAGGTCGGATAGGTCGATGATATGATCGGTGATCCTCAGGGTGGCCGTGCGCTGGGAATCCGCGTCAAAACCGGGAGAGTCGATGAAAATATTCCCCTTGAGGACCTCACTGGGACAGGTCTTGAGCTGGAGATAGGTGTCGATGCGTGCTCCCTCGCCCGGGCTCGCCTCTTCAATGGCCGTGGTGATTTTATACAGGGGAAACCTCGGATCTGCATCCAGGGCCAGCCCGGGAAGGACCCGAACCCGGTCTTCCATGGTGTAGCAGATGACGGTGAATTTGTTGTCCACGGCCTGGCTCCCGGTGGCCTGCAGCCTGTAGCCGAGGTATTCATTGATAAACGTGGATTTCCCCGAGGAATAGACCCCTAAGACGGAGATGAGCGGCCACCACGGCACGCGAAGGGCATAGGACTCGTCCTTGCCTAAGAATCCCACGCGGCGGCTGAGTCGATCCAGTTCCTGAAAACTGTTCACCACATCCACCAGGAGGGGGTTCTCTTTCTGAAGATGCTCTGTCAGAAGCTTGAGACGTTCTTTCACCTGGCTCTTTTTGGGCATTTGCATTTTCCCTTTCTCGTTATCCAATTCGTACGCTCGACACCCTCTTTTGGTGGAGTGCCCCCACACATTTTTTATCAAACCTCGCCGTTTCGCGGCTTTTCTATGTAATGACCCGCCTCTGCAGCCGGGCGGTTTATGGCGATCCGCTGAAAACCGATACCCGGCCTTTCTTTTTGGTGCGAAAGACTGACAGTGCAGAACAATCTACAAGCCTATCCAGCGTCTTCGGCGTGAAAATTTTCCCTTTCGTGTGAAAAATCATTTGACGCATATCTTCACGACGGACCCCAAAGCCTCGGCCTGCTAAACAGGCGATCACTTGATATCCGGGTTTGCCTTCACGAACGCGTTGTTCCGCCATCTGGCAGAGACGAATAACTCGTGTTGCCTTGTCTCTCGCCGTGCCGTCATCCTCAGTGAGTTTGGCCTCAATGATGACGCGAGACTGGAATTCGTCGGGGATGATAAAATCCGGTGCCTGATCGAATCCCGCAAGCCGTTCGGCCCGTTTCGTTTTGCGGAACGTCACTCCTGCCAAACTCAACTGGTCCTCGATGGCCGACTCCAGGCCGTCACCGATCAGTTCACTGACGGAGTCCCGATGCCCGGCGAATGGTCTTCCGAGAAACCGCTCGTAAAGCAACATCGCATAAGGCACGCCAAGATCCGCCAGATGCTGGACTGAGGATAAACCGTCCAAACTGTCCGCCTTGCTGAATCGGTGCAGCTTGTCTGAATGCACAGCAGGGCACCCTTCGGAGATCAAATCGCAGGCTGTTTCAACCAATGCACCGATTCGTGCAAGGGTTATGGCGCCCGGCTTCAATGCGCGACTTGGAGCAGAACGGATACTCCGGTCCAAGGTCCTCGCAGCATTCTGCGGAATATCTACCCCTTTGCGGCTGGAAGCGATATAGGCCCATTCAGGCGGCGTGAATCCAAGTATGGCCCTGAGCACAATCAGAACTACAGGACATTGAAGTGATACGAACAGAATGTCAGGAGGGTCAAGCCGAGTGAACCCATTCGAGGCCTTTTTGAGCGACTCATATCCAGCGGCAAACGCGGGATAATCGAGAAATCCCTTACCCTTGGGCATGACGAGGAACTCCGAAGCCAGGCTTGAAAACACCGCATCGACGAACAACTCCGGGGCGGCCAGAACCTCGTCAGGTTGAGCTTCAAAAGGAAATATCATCATACGCCTCCGGCAGTTCGCGGACCATGCCCGCCGACACCCACTCCTGTCGAGGCGGTGCCGAGGAGAAATTCGATTCCAAAGCAGACAGTACGGCACCCACCCCGCCAAAGTCTTGATACCAGCCCCTAACGGCAGCCATTCGTTCAAGCGTTGGCGCTTCACGTTTCCAGCCAGATCGCAGATTCCAAACGGCCAGTCGGGTCAGATGTCCATACGAAACACAACGAATATCCCCTTGCGTCGCTTTGAGCCCTCCTTCCTTTAAGGCCTCAATTTCCTCCTGAATGAGCGTGGCAAGCTTCCGCGGCGTACTGACGATCCAACGTCTCGGAACCCTCCCGCTCCGGCGGCATACAAAAACCGTATCGATGACAGATGATCCTGTTCCATTGATATGAATCGAGGCGCCCATCTCGGCGGGACAAGGGAGGGAAGCGGAGCAGGTCATCCCCCCGTCGAGAATAGCAACGGCCATTGGCACGTAGGCTTCCAGCTTGTTGTGATGGTAGGTGAACGCCAGTGGACTTCCGGATTTTAGCCGTTCCACCGCCTTGCGGAAAGTCGCTGAAATTCCTTCAGTGAAATGGGCGAGGTCCCGGCCCATGTTGATATTGCCCGTCAACTCGCCCGCGTTCCGTGTCGTCGGGCTGGCAAACTCAAGGTGAGTCGCGCCCGCCAGCTTTCGCAGCCAGACATAACAGAAGTCCATCAATTCAGCGTATTGCACATTGCCGAAATACGGAGGATCGGTGAAAACCCCATCGAAGATTTTCGTGCCTGGCAATGCGGTAGAATCCCCGCAGATCAAGTCCACCTCGCGCCGCTCCGCCGGATGGGAACCATTACGGTACGTGCCGATCCACTCGCCAGCAATAGGTACCTCGACCTTCTTTTTACCATCGTGACGGACTTCAAACGGGTGCGCGCAATACCTCTTCGCCTTTGCAAATTTTTCTGTAATGTTCAGCCATCCCCCGCTACCCACGGGCAACCCACGAAAGCCTTCAATGCCCAGCATGTTCGACTCGCACTGGATTAGGCCCACCGGAAACCCGTGGACCGAGAATATGTCGAGCGACTTCAGGGCCATAATGTCGTACCGGCAGAGCATGTTCTGGTAGCGGAGCAGATCGGAAAGATTCGTCGCCAGGGCCTCGCGAACGCGTTCATCATGGTGGGCGGCAATCCACCGACAGCTCAATTCCAGCCCCAGCAACTGCCGGGCGTTGAACATGTCGGCGTAGCGCCGGTAGCCCCAGCGGTGAAGACGGTCTGTCTCGTCCCCTTTCGGAATCGCATCCTCCGGGATGAATTTCGGACGGATCGCCCGCAACCGCTCCTCCGCCTCCCCAAATTTTGCCAAATCCTCATCGTCCGGAGCTTTGAACAAACGCCCTTTTGTCCTGGCCGTTTTCCCGCCAACTGGCAGATGATATTCCATGGCGAACAACCGGTGCTCCGGCGGAGTTTGCAAAGGATACGAAATCAGTGAATCGCAATGCAGGCATCGGGAGCGGTTTCGGCGCGCCGTATGCCCTGTGGACGGATGTTTCCCACAAACCGGACACGGCCCCGGATGCTTTCGATCTTTGGATTCATATAGTGTTCCACAATGCCCGCAGGCGAAGACATTGGCGGTGTGTCGAACATCCTGGGCGATCAAATGGTTGGGAAATAGATCGTGAAACTTCCCGCAGGATGGGCATTTAACCCGTTTTACCCAGAGGAAATACTTCACTTCCGCCGTCTTTCCCGACTTCGGGCAGGTTGTCTGGAATAAATGCCCGATTTCCGCTCTCAGATGGGCACGCAAAGCCGCCGCCGCCTCCAAGTAAGCCGTCAGATCGAGATCCTGAATCTGCTGCCGGACGATCCACCACGACATGGGATTGATGTCCGCCGCTGTCACCGCACAGCCTAACCGGTTTGCCTCCACTACCGTCGTTCCCCCGCCCATAAATGGATCGAGGATGTGCCTATCGGAAAAATTATGCCCATGATAATACGTTTGATCGATCCGGGTCTCACCAAGCTCCGAAAGAATCAGAGCGCGGAACAATGTCCCTGGGCGACGAGCAAACCACTTGTGCACTGCGATGAGCGGACGGTAATTCTGCTGAATCTGCTTTTCCGCCAACGCCAGCCGTGCGACGAAGGATATTTGAAAATGGCGCTCGATCATGTTATGTCTCCATTTCTCCGCAATCGAACAAATTTGTCATTGGCTTTTGACGGTCGGCTGCAAAGGTCTTTTCATGATATCAAAAACAGGATTGTTGGCTTCCAGGATCAATTTGATAGTTGCTCCGTTGCTCCATGGTTCACGGCGTTGCGTTCTAACCGCTTCTGATGAAACCGCCTGAAAACCGCTTTCTCCGTGTGCCACACAAAGGCGAACCAATTTTGGGAGAGTGAACAATTTTTGTATCCGTTCACAGGTTTCAGTGTTCGGGTTTCAGTGTTCAGTATTTTCACGCCTCCAGATGCGACGCAGTTTCTGTCGAGGCTTGCGTCACGCCCATTCATGTGGGCACACCATTTCTGAAACAGAAAGGCCACGGAACCTGAAGGGACGTAACAGGCAGACCCGGGTCTGGCGGCATCTTCCCTGAACACTGAACACCGAACACTGGCACCTTCCCGTGAACGGTTACCAATTTTTTTTATCCATCCAATTCTGGAAACATACAAGCCATGCTGAGGTTGAGATACAGGTTGCTATTTTAGCATTTGTTCCGATTACATATACCACACGCAGAATGGGACTTTCAACCCGGCTCAGCTCAAGGTTTCAACCTCATAGGCATTGAAAATCGGGTCCGCTGTCACGATCGTGAGGTGATGAATCTGGGCAGTCGCGATAATCATGCGGTCACAAGGGTCATTATGAACGGAAGGCAACTGGGTTGACCGTATGCAGATTTCAAGATCGAGGGGCAGCAGTTGAAGGTCGTGATGTATAACGATGACGTTGAACCAGTCGTAAGGAAGGGAAGGGAGTTGGAGTTTCCCTTTTCGATATTTGATCCCGATTTCAAAACCACTGATGGCTGAGACGTAGACAAAAGGCGCCTCGGATAGTTTTCGAAGGGCTTCCGAAGAGAGATCTCCGCCACCCTGAGCTAACCAGAGAAGTGCGCATGTATCGAGCAGCATCAGTTTGGCTCCGGCCATTCATCGTTGCTTAACGGCTCGGTCGGATCATACATGATCTTGATGGCGCTCATGACCGGGTGCGGAGCCATACGATCCGGGCGCTTGTGGGGTACCAGATCAGCCACGGGTTTTCCATTGCGGCAGATAAAAATTCTCTCACCCTTCTTTTCGACTTCGGCCAGAAGAGCGGAGAGTGTTGTCTTGGCTTCGTGCACGTTAACAGACTTCATCATCTCCTCCAGTTGTGAATCTGTTTTCCTTCAGTGTTGACATGTTGGCAACAGACGTAAAACACACAAAGGACAGGATCACCATAGGGTGCAATTGAGGTTAAGGGCGCTGCCATCATTGGAATAATCGACTATTGGAATATCTGGATGCTGAGGTAATTGGACCTTTTACAGATGGCCAACCTTAGTTCTATTGGCTAAGTTTGTCAAGGCGCAATTTACACGGCGAATCAGATCGACTGGCGATTTTAGAGAAAGGGTCTTGGTTTCTCAAAAGTTGTGCGGTCGGCGCCTTTGATCATGCATACGCAAGACGCCCTTTTGGTTGAGGGATAGGTCTGCCTATTCTGTAGGCCGTTTCAATCCATTCCTCAATGATTTGTTCCGCATTGCTGACGGCTTCATAGTAGGTTTTGCCATCGGCCATGCACCCAGGAAGTTCAGGAACTTCAGCTAAATATGCATCGTCTTCAGAACTCCAGTAAAATGATTATTTCATACTTCTTGTCCATTTTGGCTCTCCAATCTGAGATGGTATTTCAGTATAGTTTCCCTCACTTGTTTGACCTGATATGCTTTTCCCTTCCCATCTCTCGGTTGAAGATTGAGGATTTCTTCAACAGCATCCTTGGTAAAGATGTGATGATCCCCTTTAATTCGCTCATCAAACTCAAGCCGTTTGAGCAAACCACAAAGTGCTTCGAAGGGCACGTTTGCATCCGATCTCCGCAGGAGGATGTCAACCTGGAACCTTAAACCCGGAACCTGTGAACGCCTACAGATCATAATCTTGATATTGTATCAATTTTACACCGTTATGCGAGACCACACGCGGATAAATATTGTCTTGAATAGGTTTCACCCTTTTTCTGCTCTTTCGTATTTCAAAAATCCAACTGTCTCCATAGTCGAAAAAATAATAAAGTTTCAACCCTTTAAATTCAAAAGGGTAGATGTCTTTCAGTCTGATACCTTCATAACTTCCGCCCTCAAGTGGAGATCCAGGTTCTTTCGAAAATACAACCTTCCGATTTCGATAATTTCGACCTGCATAAAAATCATATAGGTGGTCATTATCGAAGGAAACGATATTTTGAATGAAAAGATGCAACTCAAACAAAGACAAAGTGTCTGGGACTTCAATAGTTGCTTCCCAGAAATTTTTATCCTCAGCAGGGTCCCAAATATTGCCAATATTTAGAGTGTATATTTCAAATTTCGTTTCGATAGTTCCCATTATGTTCCTCCTGCCAACGAAAGGGGTAGACTGCCGCCCAACATTCTGAGGCAACCAACTTGCGGGTTCCTCCCGACTTTGTGCGGAGGTGTGGTTGCCAGAAATCGCCATGTTGTTGGCGGTCTGCTTGACCCCATTGTTATGAGATAGTTGCTATAGTTTGCCTTTATATGTAGACGACCATCCAAAAAGAGCCCGCAGCTTTTGACTGGGATTGAATTTGAAAACGCAAGAATCACGGCGGCGGTCGAGATAGAAACTCCCAAAACCGGTGAGACTCGCACCTTTATTTTGTTTGAATATTTCGTAAAGAGTCTCCGTTACTCCTTCAAGCCATGCTGAAGCAGTGCCCTCATCGGAAGTCATCTTTTTGGCGAGTTTCTCAACAATTTCCGCTTTTGATGCTGCAGATGCCATTTTCTTGATCATCCATCTTCAATTATAACGATAAGCTCACTGGCCCCTGCACTTTATGTTGCGTTTACCCTATCGCGTCCAGGGGTCCGGTGAAGCGTTTGGTTCGCGATTCCAGCAGGCAATTAGAAAAACGCAGATTTTGCTCTAAAAACGTCAATATAGACCCAAAAAGGAGCACTATTTGCAGAGAAAGTCGTGCATTTTTAGACTGTTAGCTTGGCCTGACCCCATCTGAGACACGGATACCGATTTTTCCGAAAATCTTCCCCCGCTCGATCCCCCTGACAACCACATGATGAAGCGCACACTGTGGATCTATTCGAGCTTTTCTTGGCATGATTAAAACCTATCACATCCACACATCAACGAAAAGCATGAAATCATAGACCTCCCCATTCTTTCGTTTATATTCATCCTCGAAACGCCAGACTGCTGGACCCTGAGACCCTGGAGATCAGTAAGGACTCCTTATAATTCTCCGATATTTTGCTGTTTTCCCATTTTCGGTGTTTTGTCTGTGCAACCATGGAGTAAAGGGAGGGCCGTGCCCAACGCCGGGATCTTCGACCGGCGGCCAACAGTTTTCATTATCAGGCAGACCCGTTGTCAACATTCTGTGTGAGTGGCATCTTGCCACGACCTTTCGCGGCTCGGAAGCGGCTCCCACGAGGCTATTTTTCAAAAATGAGGCTTGCTGCTCGAGCCCGTTTTGTCTTGACTTATGCACCCGTTGGGTGTATCAGAAACCTCCAACTGAACATTGACACAATTTGTCTTCTTTGACCCCATGGCTCGGGCTTATCCGCGGGAGCACCCCATA
>CAYLJZ010000042.1:0-23678 GCA_964384085.1 uncultured Desulfobacteraceae bacterium | reverse complement strand
ACCTCTGTCCATTCGGACTTGAGTTAACGGCATTGGCTCCCACCTGCAAATTTCTCTTTGGATACCACATTACGGGGGCCTAAATCAAAAAGATTTTGAATTGCCCCTTGAGAAGCTGCCAATAACGTGGTAAACGAAATGTATCTTCTCAATAGACTGGGGCGACCGCCTTCTCCACAAACTTCCTGGGTTATCCCCAATTATTGAGATGTTACAACGAAACTTTCGATGCGGGGTTCAGGGGGGATCGAAGCTTAGCAGATCCCCCATCGAGCTGGATTGCGGGCGTTTCAATCAGCAATCGTCAATCACCAATCCTCAATCCAACAGTCCGGTATTCTTGTGATTATTGAACAAGCGAAAGAAGTTTTAAAAATCGAAGCCCAAAGCATTCTGGAGCTTACAGAACGGATCGGTCCTGAATTCAAAAAGGCCGTGCATATCATCCTGCACGCCAAGGGGCGGGTCATTCTCACGGGAATGGGAAAATCAGGATTGGTCGGGAGAAAGATTTCCGCCACCCTCAACAGCACCGGGACATCCTCCCTCTTTCTCCATCCGGCCGAGGCCATTCATGGAGACCTTGGCATGGTGACGCCCGACGACGTCATCCTGGCCATCTCCAACAGCGGACACACCTCCGAGATCAGCAGGATCCTTCCCATTCTGAAGAGCATGGGGTCAAAGATTATCCTCTTCACGGGCAATCTCGATTCCTCCATGGCCGACGAAAGCGATGCGGTCATCGATGTGGGCGTGGAAAGGGAGGCCTGTCCCCTGGGCCTCGCCCCTACAGCCAGCACCACATCCGCCCTCGCCATGGGCGATGCCCTGGCCGTGGTTCTCCTCAACCAGCGGCGGTTCAACCGGGACGATTTCCGGCGATTTCATCCGGGCGGCAGCCTGGGGGAGAGGCTGTCCTACCCCGTGAAAGAGGTGATGCTGACCGACGCCCATATTCCCATGGTCCTTTTAGGCGCCACGGTCGAAGCGGCCATCGAGGAAATCGACGTAAAAAAGATCGGCGCCACCCTGGTCTGCGGCAAAGACCGCCGGCTCGCGGGGATAATCAGCGATGGGGACCTGAGGCGGGCCCTCCTCACCAGGAAAGAAATCCATCGGCTCAAGGTCGAAGAGATCATGTCCCCGTCGCCCAAGACCATCAATGAAAACGACACCTCCATAGAGGCATTGGGCCTGATGGAGGCCCATGGCATCACCCACCTGGTTGTGGCCGATGAACACAAACGGGTAAAGGGGGTCGTCCATCTTCACGATCTGTTAGGGAGAGAAGGGTTTAGAATCAATGGAGGCCTTGACCGCGCCGCGCGGACTCATCGTTGAGCTGGTTACCCCGATCGAGAAAGGTGAAGGAATCGATAGGAGGGGCCTGGAAAGGCTTCTTGCCCGCGTGTCTTCCTTCGTCCAGGGGGTTTTCCTGGCCGGCCCCCGTGCAGGCGAAGGGACTCCCCTCTCCCCCGGTTTGAGGGTGGACCTCCTGAAACAGACAATCCTCGCAATGGACCCACATCCTGTCCCCATCTTCGTTTGGATTACCCAGGAGAGTGAAGACAAGACCAGGGAGACCCTCCTGGCCCTTGACGAGGCGGTTAGAGCGCACCGGCAAAGGGTCGGGCTTTTCTATGTGGACACCCCCCTTTATTATCATAGCAATCGGGGACTCCCCGACCTCTACAGAGAGTTCTGCGCCGTGGCCGAAGCGCCCTTTATTCTCCATAACGATCCCGACCTGATAGCGGGACTCGCCACGCCGTTCAAGCGGAACAATATCCGTACCGCGGTGCTCAAGGAACTGGTCGGATTCAACGGAATTTCGGGCATGATATTTTCCGGGTCTCTGGACCGGGCCCATAACTACCAGAGGGCATGCAGGCAACGGCCTGACTTCAGGATCTATGATGGCGACGAGGCCCGTTTTCTGGACCACCCGAGCCGCAGCGGGGTCGTTTCCATGGGCGCCAACCTGGCCCCCGCAGCCTGGGGAAAGATCGTTCGCTCTTCCATCCAGGCGCCAACCAACGGCGCCGACTACCCCGACCGCCTGCAGCAGATCTGGGAGACCGGGGACTCCCTGCGCAGGATGCGGGATATCTACGCCGCCGCTCCTCCCTCCATTATCAAAGATTTCCTTGCAGAAAGAGGGATCGTCGAGCCGCCCGTGCATCCTCCAGAAAACCGGGAAGAGGTTCGGACTGCCCTGAGGGAGTTAATGGTGATAGAATCTGTGAGCTGATCACACCCCTTTGCCTTGTTCCAAATAGACGATAATGCCATCTGTCTTTGAAATTGATCGCGAAATCGAAGCGGCTGAAAGGGACCTGGCAGTCCTCGACGAACGGCGGACCATTCTCTTGGAGCATCTCAAGGCCCTGAGAGCGGAAAAAACCAGGATGCGCGTGGAAGAGGCGCCAGCCCGATTTTCGACGCCAGAGGGTCGAGCAGGAGGTGTGACCAATCGGTCTTCGGAAGAGGATAAAATTCGTTTGTTCCGGTCGCTGTTCAGGGGCCGCGAGGACGTTTACGCCAGGCGTTTCGAAAGCCAAAAGACAGGGAAGAGCGGCTACCAGCCGGCCTGTCGCAACGAATGGATCAAGGGAATCTGCCGAAAGCCCGCGGTTCGATGCGGCAGTTGCCCTCAGCAGAGGTTTTTCCCTCTGACGGATGAGGTGATCCGGAACCATCTTCTGGGCATGGACCCTGCAAAAAAGGGCGATCGAGATTTCACCATCGGGGTGTACCCGCTTCTACCGGACGAGACCTGCTGGTTTGTTGCATCGGACTTCGATCAAGCCGACTGGATGGCAGATGTGTTCCAGTTTGTGGAGATGTGTCGACGGTTTGACATACCGGCCGCGGTGGAACGGTCCCGATCCGGCAACGGCGGACATGTGTGGACATTCTTTTCCGAACCGGTCCCGGCTGTTCTGGCAAGAAGACTGTTTTCTTTTGTCCTGACCGAGACCATGGATCACCGGCCGGAACTGGGCCTCCGTTCTTATGACCGATTGTTTCCCAGTCAGGATACCCTCCCGAAAGGGGGCTTTGGAAATCTGATTGGGCTTCCCCTTCAGAAAAGGGCCCGGGAACAGGGGAACAGCCTTTTTGTGGATGATCGTTTTGCGCCCCACCCGGACCAGTGGGCCTTCCTATCGTCGATCCGCCGCATGGATGTTGACAGCGTGAGGACCCTTGTTGACGAGGCCGTACGCCGAGGACGCGTGCTCGGGGTGCGGATGGCGGTTACGGACGAACAGGAAGATGAACCCTGGACGCTCCCCCCGTCCAGACGGCGGGAAGAGACGCCCATTGCAGGTCCTTTTCCGGACTCAATCGAGCTGATCCTGGAAAACCAGATCTATGTGGCAAAAGAGGCCCTGACGTCCCCTTTGAAAAACCGGGTCATTCGCCTCGCGGCCTTTCAAAATCCTGAGTTCTACAAGGCCCAGGCCATGCGCTTTCCCACCTATGACAAGCCGCGCATCATCAGTTGCTGTGAAGAGTTTTCGCATCACATCG
This sequence comes from uncultured Desulfobacteraceae bacterium, assembly GCA_964384085.1. Classification (GTDB taxonomy): domain Bacteria; phylum Desulfobacterota; class DSM-4660; order Desulfatiglandales; family Desulfatiglandaceae; genus AUK324. Next base: position 20,141 of record CAYLJZ010000042.1, on the reverse strand, counting down.
GAATCCCCCGCGGGTGTCTTGAGGAGTTGCTCGACCTCCTTCATTCACTGAAGATTCGAACATCGATCGTGGACAAACGCTTTGCAGGCAAGCCGGTACGCCTCCGTTTCAACGGCATTTTGCGGCCCGAGCAGCAATCGGCCGCAGACGCACTGCTGCGCCACGATACCGGGGTCCTTTCCGCGTCAACGGCCTTTGGAAAAACCGTGGTGGCTGCCTATCTCGCCGCGGCACGGGGGGTAAACACACTGGTCCTGGTGCACCGAAAACACCTGCTCGATATGTGGGTGAAACGTCTGACCCACTTTTTAGGGCTTGGACCTGAACAGATCGGTTGTATCGGCGGAGGAAGGCGCCAGCCATCGGGTATCGTCGATGTGGGGATCGTTCAGAGTCTCGGCGCAAAAGGGGTGGTGGACGATAGTGTGGGGGAATATGGATATGTGATCGTTGACGAGTGTCACCGCATTGCGGCTGCCAGCTTCGAGATGGTTGCCAGGCAGGGGAAGGCGAGATATGTCACGGGTCTCTCAGCCACGGTGACTCGAAAAGACGGCCACCATCCGATCATCTTCATGCAGTGCGGGCCTGTCAGATTTCGAGTCGATGACCGGAAGCAGGCCGAACAACGGCCCTTTGGACACCGGGTTATCTTGCGCAGGACCGAATTTGAGCTGCCGAAGGCCCTGGCAGAGAGGATGAATCTCCCCATCCATGAACTCTACAAGGCCCTCATCATGGACGAGGCCCGCAACGACCTGATTTGCGAGGATGTGTTGGGGGCCATTGCGGAGGGCCGGTCCCCGGTCCTGCTGACCGAACGGCGGGATCATCTGGACCTCTTGGCGGCCCGGCTCGGACCATTCGTCAGGAACCTGATCGTCCTGAAAGGGGGCATGGGGGCCAGGGAGCAAAGCGCGGCATCAGAAGAACTGGCCCGGATTCCAGATCAAGAAGAACGGCTGATCCTCGCCACCGGCAAGTACCTGGGCGAGGGGTTTGACGATGCCCGGCTGGACACCCTCTTTCTGACCCTTCCGGTCTCCTGGCGGGGGATACTGGCCCAGTATGCGGGCCGTCTTCACCGGCTGCATGAGGGGAAGAAGGAGGCGATCATCTTCGACTATGCGGACCTGAACGTCCCGATGCTGGCAAAGATGTATGAGCGCCGACGTCTTGGGTACAGGGACATCGGGTATGAGCTGGATGAGTAGACAAAAGATCTCTTCCAAGAGACCTGATGGGGCTGTACTTTAGGGCACTGGTATGGGATCGCAACGAGGGCATCCATTTCAAGGGAAGAGAGACGACCCTCTTCCCTTGAAAATCCGTTTACAGCCTTGGATCAGTAAGGATGGAATTCCCTGATCTGCCATTTGGGCTTACCGGTTTCTTTATCCATTTCGGTAAATTCTTTGTGGTATTTGGTCACCTGAAAGAGCCCGGTGAACTGGTTACATACCTCGTGGCCGGCCTGGATCCAACCTACTATTCCATCGTTGTATATCCAGACATTCGTATACCCATACTCTACGAGCTTTTCGGCCACATAGGCCTGTCGCTTGTGGGTCCGGCACCAGACAACAATCATGGCGTCCTTGTCTTTGATCTTACCGGGGATGGTGTACATGTGGCCAGCATGGATGTGGTCTGTATAGGGGATGTGAAAGGCGTAAAATTCCGGATGGGTCCGGGTGTCTATGAGATATGCCTTTTTCTTGCCGGCCACGACTTCATCGTAGAGTTTTTTAAACTGCTCAACATTGAGCTGACGCTCGGCGGGAATCACTGATTTCGCCTTTTCCCATACCTTCTTCTCGTTGTCGTTGAGCATCTTGGAATCGTCTTCGGCAAAAGCGGAGACCGTGCCCAGTGAAAAAACAAGGGCAAGTAGCAGAACAAAAAATCTTTTCATCAGTTAACCTCCTTAGAAGAATCCGTTAAATAATTTATTGCAAACCCTTAAAACACTCCGCCACCCCCTTTCCGGGTCCAAGTAAAAAAGCTGACGCCAATATATTCTTTGTGCGGATTTTCGTCAAGGCTCTCCAACAGAAACCATCGTAACGGTGCTCGATGAAAAACGAAGCGGAATATAGCTTGACGCTTCCTCAGTCACTAAAGAGCCAAATCCCCCCACTCATACTGGACAATGGCCACCAGGGTCATGGCTGCGGTTTCCGACCTCAAGATCCTGTTTCCAAGGGACACGGGGATGAAGCCTGCATTCTCCGCCCGTTCTACCTCTTCTTCGGAGAACCCGCCTTCCGGACCGATGATGCCGATGAATCGATCGGTTCGAGAAGAATCCTTCAGCAGGGCTTTCAGATCCCGTTTCCTCTCGCCTTCCCACAATATGGCCTTCAGACCCTTTTCCGTCTTCCAGGTTGCAGTCAGCTCTTCAAATGGGGCTGGGGCCGCTACTCGGACCGGGGCTGTTCTGCCAGACTGCTTTGCAGCGCTTTTCCCGATTTCGTTCCAGCGTCTTAACCGCTCGACGGATCTTCCCTCTGGAAGGTGGACGACGGTTCGTTGAGAAAAAAAAGGGAAGATGGCATCAACCCCCAATTCAGATGTTTTCTGAATCAGATAATCCATGCTGTCGGATTTCAGGAGCGCTTGACAGAGGATGGTTTCAACAGGAGATGGAGGGAGTTGGGGCAAACGCATCTTCGGAATGACGGTCACCTCCTGGCGCGTTGCTAACTGAATGAGGGCTTCAAAGCGGGCCCCGCGACCGTCCATGATCACCAATCGATCCCCCGGCCCCATTCGCAGCACCTTCAGGATGTGGCGCGCCTCGGATCCAGTGATGGCGCACGGTTGATCCGGCTCAATTGGCGCTTCAACAAAAAACCGCCTTAACATGCGTCTTTCTCACCGCGGTTCAAGGTTCAGGTGACACCATCGACGTCATGAGCGTTTGGCCGCGATAACACAGGCCCATTCTTCCTGGTTCAGGGTCTCACGGGCACAGAGGCCGTTCCTGGAGAGAGAAGCGGCAACCTCCTGCACCTGGTTTTCCAGTATGCCGGAAAGGATCAGCCACCCCTCAGCCTGTATGAGCCGGGAAAGAGCGGGCATCAGATCCAGAATCACCCCCAGGATCAAATTGGCGCAAACCATGGAGAATTTCCCGGTCAATTCCTCAACAGGACTCGTACAAAGCTCGATGGATTCGAACACCCCATTCAGCCTTATATTCCGCCCGGCCCATCGAATGGCCTCGGGGTCCGTATCAACAGCCAGGACCCGTTCCGCGCCCAGCAGTGTTCCGTAAATGGCGAGGATGCCGCTACCGGTTCCTGCGTCGAGCAGGGTCCACGGCCTCTTGAGCGGCGCCCGCTCCATGGCCTCCAGGCACATTCGAGTGGTGGGGTGCTGGCCGGTCCCAAAGGCAGGCCCCGGGTCCATGCGGATGATATGGAGAACATCTGTCTTCGGAACCGGCTCCCACGCAGGGAGGATGAGGAGTCCGGGCGTCACTTGAGCCGGGCGAAAGAAACGACGCCAGTTGAGGCTCCAATCCTCGTCCTCCAGCTCCCTGAAGTGTATCGCCGGGGGTGGACTATCGGGAAATACCTCTCTTAAACTGTGGAGGTACAGATCGATTCGGGCACTGAGCCCTTCCAGGTCATGCTGCATGCGAAGGTAGCCCTTCAATGTGCGGTCCTGAAAGTCTTGTGATACCACGCCGGTACACCCCAGATCGAACAGGAAGGAACTCAACGGGTCGTGCAGGGCGGGGTCTGCCTGAAGGGAAATCTCCAGCCAGTAGGGTTGTGCGCTGTTTGAAAGGGTCACGTCATGTCGCCTTGCCAAAACAAAACCCCCGCCCATCGGGCGGGGGCATAAACAGGATCAGGCCTTTTGAAACACGTAGTTCAACTGGCCGTTGGGGAGCTGGTTCGTTTGCGTGGTCATCTCCATTCCTACCTTGATCTCGTCCTCCGGCACATCACGGGCGATGCGGCCGAATACCTTGTAATCCCCGTAGTCCAGCAGGGCAATGGCATAGGGAAGGTCGTCGCCAAACCCGATGGGGGCGAATTCCAGCTTGCTGTAGCTCACGAGTTTCCCCTTGCCCGATACGTCGAACCACTCCATATCGCTGGAAAGGCAGGCGTAGCAGTCGGCCCTGGGCGGAAAGAAGACACGTCCGCACACCTTGCACCGGGTCCCCATGACCTTCCCCTGATCCAGGTAGTCGATAAAGTCATTGACCTTGGTGATGGAGGTAAAGCTTACCGTGCCGAACCTTTTGAATCGATCATCTATCTCTTTCTTCTGCTTGCCCATTTCTTACCTCCCCAAAATGCTGACGTTTCCGTAAAGACCCACGCCGCCGATGTTATGGATCAGACCAATCTCCGGGTCCTTTACCTGCATGTCCCCCGCCTCGCCTCGAAGCTGAAGGACAATGGTCCGGATCTGGGACCCACCGGTTGCGCCGATGGGGTGGCCCTTTGAGAGGAGCCCGCCATCCACATTGACCGGAATGCTTCCCTCTTTGTAGGTCTCCTTGGACTTGATAAGCTCTTTGCCTTCTCCGGGTTTGGCAAAGCCCAAGTTCTCGTAGGCCATCATCTCGGCGATGGTGAAGCAGTCATGAACCTCGGCCACATCGATATCCTTGGCTGTAATGCCTGCCATCTTGTAGGCCTGCTCTCCAGCCTGCTGGGCCACGGTCAATCCAGTGAAGAGATCTCGCCCTGCCAGGTTGACGGCCGTCGAGGCAGCGCCCAGGCCCAGGACCCACACCGGTTTTTTGGACAAGGCCCTGGCCTTTTCCTCATTGGCAACGATCACACAGGAACTCCCATCCGCATTGGCGCAGCAGTCCCCGACCCTGAGCGGGCTTGCCACCGGATTGGACATGGGGTTCTCCGGGTCTGAAAACATCTCAAAGGTGACAGGCTTGCGATAGACGGCCTTTGCATTGATCTGCCCGTAAGTGGCCGCCTTTACGCGAATTCGAGCCAGATCTTCGGGGGTGGTTCCATATCGCTCCATGTGGGCCCTCGCATACATGGCATAGTATGCAGGCATCATGGTTCCGAAGGGGCTCTCCCACTGGATGTCGGCTCCCCTCCCCATCCGCTCCTGGGATTCCGCGGATGAGATCTCTGACATCTTCTGGAATCCGATAACCGCCACCACGTCATGGAGCCCGGACTTTACCAGTGAATAGGCAAACCGCAACCCCATGCTGCTGGATGAGCAGAGGCTTTCCAAATAACAGGTCGGCTGGGGGATGAGCCCTAAGTACTCGGCAAAGACCCCGGCCGGCGACCGCTGCTTGTCGTATTCCGGGGCTGAGCAGATGATGGATGCATCAATATCTTTTGCCGATATCTGCGCGTCCTGCATGGCCTCCTTGAACCCCTCAAACGCCAGTTCCCGAATAGAGCCGGGATATCCGCGCACAAAGGCAGACTGGCCAACGCCGATGATTCCTACTTTCGCCATAATAACCTCCGAATGAAAGTGAGCTAAAATTTACAGTGCCTAAAATGCCTAAAATTAGCCAACGAAAATCGGTGAAAAACCCATTTTTCAGAACATCGCACCCTGGTTAGCCCAGGGAAACCCTGTTAGTTCAGCGGGCCGCGAGACCTGTTTGGTTGAGGCTGGTCCGGGCCAGGGCTTCAGACTATAGAAAAAATGGTGTACAGGGTCAAGTGCAAAAACCGGATGTCACCGACGGGGCAATTTCAAGAAGAGAGCAAGGACGGAGCCTGTGAGGATGAGCCCGCCGGTCAGGGCGATCCCCAGATCAAATAAACCCATGTCGGCCATCATGCCGATTCCGATGGGGATAGTGCCTCCTCCGAAGACAAAGGCCGCGGGGATGGTGAGTGAGACGATGATATTACGCGATTTCGGAGGACCTATGGCCGAGAGGGCGGCAAATCCCGGTGGGAAGAAACAGACGGCGATTACTGGTTGGAGAAAGACGATGACCACGACCCATGCGTCGGAAGCGGTCCCAAGGAGGATGGTCAGAATGCCAGTGATGAAAAATACGCTCGTGATGGCCCGTTTGGGTCCAAAGCGGTCGCTCAGCCATCCGGCCACAAATGCCATGAATAAACTGGAAATCCGTGACAGGGCCACCAGCGTGTTGGCCTGGTTGCGGTCAAATCCCTGATCAGCCACCAGGTAGAGGGGGAGGATGGTGTAGATCCCCATGGTCCCACAGACGGCCAGACAAAAAAGGATCGTCATGATCCAGAAGGCCGGTTGTGCAAATAGGTCCTTCAGTGACCCGAAATTGGGCGTTTGACCTGAAAATTCACCTCCTTTGCCGAATAGGTGAAAGGCCGCGCCGGCCATTAGGGAGCCGAGACCCAAGGCCATGAGGACCCCCTGCCACGGAACCCATAACATGAAGACCTCCGCCAGGAGCGGTGCCGTGATAAAACCCAGATTCGGGGCCAGTTCATGAACCGCTACGGCCTTGCCCCAGTGCCTGGGGTTGACCAGAGAGGTCAGTGTGGCGATGCCCGAAGGGAGATAGAGACCCGCGGCCATGCCTACTAGGAAAAGCGTCGCGCGCACCGTCCACAGACTGTTGGACAGGGAAACGCCGATAAGAGCACCCCCCACCGAAATTGCGGACAGAACGATGGTTTTTCGGTGACTAAGCCGGGAAGATATGAAACCCGAACCGACGATGGAGATGAAGTACCCTATAGAGAGTAAAAGAAAAAGTGAACCTGCTTCTGCATGGGCGATGGCCAGATCTGCCTCAATGCTGGGTAACAGGGGCGCGTAGATGATCCTTCCGATGAAATTCAAGAAAAAGACCAATGTCACAAAAAGGATGCAACCCAGTTGTGAAATGAAGGAGGTCGCTTCCTCTGTTTGGACGGCGGATCGGTTGTCCTTTTTGCTGTGCATTCTATTCATGTCCTGTTGGAGGATGGAGTTATCATGGCCATTAGGAGTGGTGCAGTGATTCTTCTCTTGAAACGCTTCGATGTTTCTGATACTAAATGGTGCGCTGACGTGTGGCATCCTTGCGCCTTGCGCCCAACGCCTGAGTCCTCGTTCCTTTCGCCTATAAACACCAAAAACGAGATTTTTGCAACCATGAATGCGTATGTGAAGGCCTTTCGGCTCCCCTTTCTGGCAGGTTCCATTATTCCGGTGATCCTCGGCGCTGCATGGGCCCTGAGGTTCAACAGCTTTTCCCTCCAACTTTTTCTTATATGCGCCGCAGGGATGGCCGCCCTCCACTCAGGCGCCAATCTCATCAATGACTATTTCGATAGCGAGGGAAGCGATCCCGTAAATAGGCGCATTACCCCTTTCAGCGGCGGCAGCCGTGCCATTCAGGATGGCGGCGTTTCTCCATGCGTCGTCCTTGCCATGGCCCTGTTCTGCTTCGCTGTCGGCACTGGCGTAGGCGTCTGGCTGGTCTGGATGGGGCGGCCGCTGGTCATGCTCATCGGGCTTCTGGGTCTCGGGGGTGCATGGGCCTATTCAGCCCCGCCGTTACAGCTCATGTCGCGGGGCTGGGGGGAGGTGGTGATCTTTTTTGCCTTCGGGCCGCTGGTCACCCTGGGGACGTATTATGTCATGTCCGGATCGCTCAGCTTGCCGGCCTTTGCCATTGGGGCCCCTCAGGGCTTTTTTATTGCAGCCGTGATCTGGATAAATCAGTTCCCCGACTATGAGGCAGATCGCAAGGCAAACAAGAAAAACCTGGTGGTGAGATTGGGGCCGTCACTCTCCAGATATCTGTATGGTGCGATCATGCTGATGGGCTTTATCTCTGTTTTTTTCCTGGTTCAGGGGATGGGTCTTTCCCCACTGATCCTGATTTCTCTGATTGCGTTTCCCCTGGGCTTCAAGGCCATGCGGATCCTATGGCGTGAATACCTCTCTCATACGGGGATCGTACCTGCTCAGGCCTTAACGATTCAGACCCTGATCGCTCACGGGATGCTTCTCACCATCGGCATCATCTTGAGCCGGTACCTATAGGCCCGGATTCAGGAGTTGCCAGGCCACTCCTGCGTCGCTTCACCCGGAGCCATTACGGCTCTTCTATGTATTCAAGCGTGAGAATATCCTCCCACGGGTCCGCCTTTGTGACCCTTACGGAGACCTCCTGACCCTGCCGAAGGATAACCCCATTCTTTCGCTTCAAGTCCGCTATCATGAGAAAGTCCGTCAACGCCACACGGTATTTGGCCTTCAGTTCGTCCAGGACCAGTGCCCGCAGCTTTTTGCCGCGGTTCAGGCCCAGGTATTTCAGAACCCAGTAGCGGAGGCGATTTCGCTTGACCAGCCCAAGCTTCTTGAGCGTCGGCTCCTCGGCGATTCGAATCTCCTCCAGCATTTTCTCATCGTAAGCCACCCTCTCTTTTAAAAGACAGTGATGGATCTGCCGCTGATTCACAAGATCCAGGTATCTTCTTATAGGAGACGTGGCATGAATATATGCGTCCACCCCCAGCCCGGTATGAGGACCGGGAGTGGCTTGAATGCTGAGGGGGCTCAATTTCCGGCGCTGCTGAAAGACATAATAGAGGTAGCCCTTCTCATCCAGAGGCAATTTTTCACTGGGACCCGACTGACTCCTGAAGAGGATTGGAATCTGGTTTTCCATGCAAAATCTGGCTGCCAGCCAGTTGTAGAGGATCATGAATTCTGCGATGATGGTACGGGAGGCCGTTTCCTGTTCCATTAGTTCCAGTGAGAGAGCGCCATTTTCATCAAAACTCACTTCCAGCTCAGGCAGGGAAAGGTTCAAGGCCCCCTGGTCCATCCTGTTCTGGCGCAGGCGCTGACTCAACCGGCGCATGTCTTTGAAAGAGAGCTCCTGTTCGATGGCCGCATTGACATCTTCGTACAGGAGACGTTCCCTGACCCGGACGACTGTGGCCGCAAACCGGTAGTCCAGCAAGGCTCCCGATCTGTCGAAGCGGGCCAGAAGAGAGATGGTGTTGCGGTCACGCCCCTGCCGAAGGCTCAGGATGTTGCTCGACAGGTCTTCGGGGAACATCGGTATCTGCCTTCTGGGAAGGTATTGGGACGATGCCCGTTCGGCGGCGGCCCTATCCAGGATGCTGGCTATGGGAACCACAGATGCCACATCGGCGATATGCACCCCCAGATGGAGTTCGTCGCCAAGCCTCTCCAGGCTGACGGCGTCGTCAAAATCCTGGGTCAAAGGGCCGTCAATGGTCAGCACAGAAAGATCTCTGAGGTCTTCCCGTCCTGTCAGATCGATTTCATGATCCGTCAGGGATGCGGACGCCATCAACTGGTCCCGGCTAAACGCCACATCGAGGCCCGATCGAAGAAGATCCAGATTCTCGTCTTCTTCCCATTCGCCCAGTTTGATCAGCAATAACCGTGCCTGCTGAATGTCCGATATGCCGACGTTGGCAAGGAGTTCCCTGCCGGCTTTGAATTCAGGCGCTTCCTTTCCATAGAGCGCCAGCTGCTCGAGCAGTTGAACAATATCCGACCGAAAAGGCGGATCGTCTACCTTTTTCCCCTGCTGAATCTCATTCAGCCACTGGCTCCACTGCCTGAGCCTTTCAGCCTCTGCAGCCGCTTCAGCCTCCTGCCTGAGAATCTCTTCAACCTTTTCTTGTGAGTTGGGAAGGAACTGCCCGTTTTTCATCTTAAAATAGAGATGGTTTTCAAACAGTGCCCGAATGACGGCCGAGGAATGGTTCCCTGTGATGGTTTCGCCAAAGGCCAGTTGCGCGAGATAGGTGTGATCAAAGGTCTCGTCCTCGTCCCTGATGAGCTCCCAGAGGCCCTCCACATCGATCGTTTCTTTCAGACGGGCCCTTGTTTGCTCTATCTGATTCAGTCGTTCCAGAATGTCGTCTCTTGGCAGCGAGACGTCCAGTGTCGGATCTGAAATGAGAATGGTCCGTTTGGGCGACAGGTTGACCTCGCGGTTGAAGGGCGTCAACAGGTGCAGCCGGCCCCCCTTGTCCTGAAGGCAGATGGCGCAGACGAAACGGCCCTCATCAATATATTCAACTATTTTTCCCTGAGTCATTCAGAAACCGGTGACGAATGCTTATTGAAGGTTTAAAATCGTGAGCCGCGACCCGCGGGCCAGCGACGGGGAACCTGAGCTGAAAATTGGGTATCCTTTTCGAGCATTCGGGTTTACTAACAGGTGGCATACATTCTGTCAACAAGGCTCTTGCAGATGATCGGCCAGAACGGCATCTCTGCCTGTCAAGATGAACGCCTTACGGCACGGCAAGCCGGTTACCATCTTGACAGGGCCGGAAACTTAATCTATATTCGCCATGAACGGATGTTCTCGCGATTCATTTGTTAACCCTTTTCGAATGGTGAATCATTATGGCCACACATAAGATTCAACTGACCGTGCTTGACCAGATAGCGGATGCCGACAAGGTCAGGAAAAAGATCATCGATGCGGCAAGCTCCCTGTATGTCAAAAAGGGCTTCAATGCCACCTCCATTCAAGAAATTTCCGAGGCAGCAGGGGTGAGCCTTCCTGTCACCTATCATTATGTCAAGCAAAAGTCCGCGATAATGAGGATGATTATGGAAGATGTTCTGAACATCTTCCGTGAGAATCTCCTCAGGATGATCCATGGGATCGATGATCCCACAGAGAAGCTCACCATTGCGGGAAGGCTCTACTTCAAGGTGGTTGACCAGCAGCGGGAGAAGGCCCTCCTGATTTATCAGAAGTCCAACTCCCTTGACAGGGCATCCAAGGCCCGGATCATGGAATTAGAGGTGGAAGTCAGCAAAATTTTCGGTGAGATGATCCAGGAGGGGATCGATTTAGGTGTTTTCAAGAAGGTGGATGTGGATCTGGCGGCCTACAATATCATTATTGCCGCCCATATGTGGATACTGAAGCATTGGCACTTTAAAAAGCGTCTCACCCTCGATAAATATATCGATCTTCAATTGTCAAATATCCTCAATATGCTCAAAATTTAGACGATCGTCGGGCCGGAACAGCTTCTGTCCGTCAGGGACAAACCTCGAACGTCGCTTTCGAATCGATGGGCTGAGACGGCATGATATTTTTGGAGATACTCAATGAAGACATATACCGTTCATTTCCTTCCCGCTGGTACGACTGTCGAAGTGGAGGAAGGCACGACCATTGCCGAGGCGGCTCAGCGGGTCGATGTATTCATCAATAATCTTTGCGGAGGCCAGGGGGTCTGCGGCAAGTGCCGCGTTCAGGTTACAAAGGGCCGGGCCGAGGCTGAAGAGCATGCAAAGAGTTTTTTTTCTCCAGATGAGCTCATGAAAGGATATGTCCTTGCCTGCCAGACCCCGGTCCATGACGATCTGGAGATTGTGATCCCGCCTGAATCGAGGATGGAAGATTCAAAGATTATGATTGGAGGGGCCACAGAGGAAACCGGCAAGACCGAACTCAACCCTATCGTCAAAAAGATCTATCTGGAGCTCCCTCCTCCGACCAGCGAGGACAATGTCCCGGATATCGAACGGATATCGAGAGAATTGCGTAAACAGCTTGGATGGCACGCCTTTGACATCGCTTTGGATTGTCTACAGAATCTTTCGGACAAGCTGCGACAGAATGACTGGAAAATCACTGTAACCCTTGCGAGGAAAGGGGATGGCTATCGCATCCTGAAGATAGATGCCCTTGATACGTCTCAGTCCAATTACGGCGTGGCCCTTGATGTGGGAACCACGACCGTCGTGGTCCAACTGGTGGATCTGAATACAGGGAAGGTGCTCGGCTCCGAAGGGTGCCACAATCAACAGGCCAGCTACGGCGAGGATGTAATATCGAGGGTGATCTTTGCCTGCGGCAAGGGGGGGCTGGAACCGGTTCAGCATGCCGTGATCAAAAATATCAATCAGCTCATCAGAAAGGTCTGCAAAGAAAAAGACGTCCCCATTGATGAAATCAATGCGGTGGTAGCTGCCGGAAACACCACCATGAGCCATTTTTTGTTAGGTCTTTCTCCCTGTTCCATCCGCCTCGATCCTTACGTCCCTACGGCTGATGAATTTCCTATGATCCGTGCCGAAGAAATCGGCATCCAGATCAATCCGCGGGGCATCCTTCAAACCATTCCGTGTGTCGCCTCTTATGTGGGCGGAGATATCGTGGCCGGCGTCGTGTCGTGCGGGATGCCCGAACACGAAGAGGTCAGAGGACTGATCGATATCGGCACCAACGGTGAGATCGCTATCGGGAACAAGGACTGGCTGGTCTGCTGTTCGGCTTCGGCCGGCCCGGCCTTTGAGGGAGGCGGGACCCGATGCGGCATGCGTGCCATCAAAGGGGCTATTGAGAAGGTCCTCATTTTGGACGGCCGACTCGAATATCACACCATCGGGGAGGCCAAACCACGGGGGATTTGCGGCTCAGGTCTGATCGACTGCATCTATGAACTCGTCAAAAACGGCATTATCGATCCGGGAGGAAAGTTTCACAGAGACCGACCGGACGATCGTCTCAGAATTGAGGACAACATCCCCGAATATATCGTCGCCTTTCCGAATGAAACCGAATCGGGCGCAGCCGTTGTTATCACCGAGTCGGATATCGACAATCTCCTCAAATCAAAAGGCGCCGTTTTTGCCGCCATCAAGTCCCTGACGGACTATATCGGACTCGGATTTGATATGATAGAGACCTTTTATGTCGCTGGCGGGTTCGGCAGTTTCTTAGATATTTCCAAGTCTATCGCCATCGGGCTCCTGCCGGATATTCCAAGGGAAAAAATACAGTTTATCGGAAACAGTTCACTAACGGGAGCCCGCATGTCCCTCCTGTCAGAATCGGCCATGGAGACATGCATCAATGTATCGAGATCGATGACCAATATCGAACTCTCCACCTATCAGCCCTTTACAGATGAATATATCGCGGCCCTGTTTTTGCCGCATACCAACCGCAAACTCTTTCCCTCTGTGGCGTACTGACAGAGATACGTCGTGCTCAAACTGTCCGACAGACCTTGAGCAGGCGCGCGGACCCCGCTGGATAGCGAAAGGAGTTTTGAAAGGGAAGAGACTACCGCCTGAGACCAAATGACTTTTTTGCCCCGGCCAAGGGTTTGTGATGGTTCGAAAAAGAGTCAAGAGATGATCTTTTTATAAAGTGATCTTAGTGGGTTAGAACACAGAACCAGCCAGATTCATTGTACTTGCAAGAGAATCCAGCATAAGCGGAGCGGATTTACATTCTTATGTTGACAATTGACCTTTCCTCGGGTATACTCATTTCGGTAAAAGGGTCTTTTACCTAAAAAAGGATTTCGTAGCCTCATAAAGGCTATTCAGGAGATGCAGATCAATAAAGAATAAAGAGAGGGGGAGGGTCATTTTTTTCGTAAGGCATTGGCAATGCCAGCCCGGTTGGTCCTTTTGCACGGGTTTCGATCTGTTTTATTGTTTCAAACGCGGTGAGGGTATGCTTAGGGGCCAAAAACCTCACACTGAAGGAAACAAGATTTTTTGACAGGTCGTAGATTGGCAATCAATGCAGTTCTTCAGGGTTTGTGGTTCCGGGAGTTTTACATGTTTTGGGTTGCTGGCGTAGCCTGCTTGAGTTCCAAGCGAGATAGTCGAAAGGCGATGCCGCGTCACATTGGGCTAAAATAGTACTAAGTTTGAAAGGAGGATGGGAGTAATGAAGAAAAGTTATTTGAAGGTGTTTCTGTTTGTGGCGGGGGCCTTGTTGCTGGTCAGTTGCGCTGCCCCGCAGGCGGTTCCAACATTTACCCCCCAGGATCTGAATCCGATGGTTCAGTCAGGGAAGTACATTCAAAAGGTTGACAATTTCGTCGTCATTCTCGACAAATCGGGATCCATGGGCCAGCCATGCAAAGAAGGGATCAAGCTGGATACCGCCAAACGATTGGCGTCTCGAATGAATCACACCATTCCAAACCTCAAGCTGAATGGAGCCCTCAGGATCATCGGGAGGACAGCTCATTTTGACAATCAGCTTACCAAACTCATTTGGGGCCCGGCTGCCTATGAGAAAGGCGCCCTCGATGCAGGGTTGAACAGCATCGGTTACAGTGTTGGCGACAGCCCGCTGAACGAGGCCCTCGATGCGACGGCCCAGGACTTTAAATCGGCCCAGGGCGATATCGCGGTGATTATCTTCACAGATGCCAACAAAGATTATATGGTGTATGACGCTGTTAAAAAGTCGGCTGCAAATCTGAAAGCCCAGTACGGAAACAGGGTCTGCATCTATGCCGTACAAGTTGGCATTAATCCCGAAGGCAAGGAGCTTCTTGAGCAGATCGTACAGACGGGTCAATGCGGATCCTATGTAACCTCGGAGCAGATCGGCACCAGTGACGGCATGGCTGATTTCGTAAAAAGGGTTTTTCTGAAAGAAGCCCCGCCGAAACCAGCGCCGCCGGCCAAAGAGGTAGGCGTTCTCGATTCTGACGGCGACGGCGTGCCTGATAACCTGGACAAATGCCCTGGAACCCCCAAAGGCGCCAAGGTCAATAACGACGGGTGCTGGGTCATTGAGAATGTGCTGTTCGATTTCGACAAATACAATATCAAGCCGCAATTTTCCCACCTGCTGGATGAGGTCGCTGTGGTATTCCAAAATAATCCAGGCCTCAGGGCGCAGATCGCGGGGCATACGGACAATATTGGGACTGCCGCATACAACCAGAAGCTGTCTATGAGAAGGGCCCATGCCGTAGTGAATTATCTGAATAAAAAGGGCATTGCCAAGGATAGGCTTCGCGCCGAGGGATTCGGGTTTACCCAGCCGGTCGCTGATAATAAGACGAAAGAAGGCCGAGCACTGAACCGCAGGGTGCAGTTGACGCCGACTCCATAGCGATGCAGTTAAAATTGAGCTAAACCGGTGTACGGAATAGGGGTCGGGCCGAAGAGGGCCCGGCCCCTATTTCTATTTTATACGGAAGCTTGATGCGTATAAAGAATATTCATTCGATGTCGCTTTAGGTCCTTAGGGCCTTTCAACTGACGCCATGCTATAAATCACCATAGAAATGCGCCAGTGCTCGGTGTTCAGGCTAAACCGTGCAACGGATCCGTGCCGCTGAAACCCGAAACCTGACCAACTTTTGGGTTGCGGGCTTAGCCTGCGTTAGAATAAACCTCTTTGAACTTCTTAACCGCATTCATCTGTTGATGCCGCTACTGTTTGAAAATGTTGCAAATCGGTTCCCTGAAACTGAAAAACCGCCTGATCATGGCCCCCCTGTCGGGGATTACCAACCTCCCATTCCGTCGTATCGTAAAACGGTTGGGCGCCGGACTCGTCACCACGGAAATGGTCAGCGCCATGGGCCTTGCCAGACAGCAGGAAAAAACCCTCAGGTATCTCAAGAGCGACCCGGAGGAACGACCTCTATCGGTTCAGATATTCGGAGTGGATCCCCAGGTCATGGCCGAGGCCGCACAGATAGTTGTGGACGCGGGGGCGGATCTGGTGGATATCAACATGGGCTGCCCTGCACGCAAGGTAGTCAAAACGGGAGCAGGCGGCGCCCTCCTTCGTTCGCCCGATCGCGTGAGGGATATCGTTTCAGCGGTCCGCTCGGTCTGCTCGGTTCCCCTGACCGTAAAAACCAGGGCCGGATGGTCGCCTGACCAGCACCAGCCTGCTGTCTGGGATATCGCCAGGATGATTGAGGACTGCGGCGCCGATGCCATCACGGTTCACCCCAGATTCGTGACCCAACGGTTTTCAGGAACAGCAGATTGGGAGATTATCTCGCAGATCAAGTCGAAGGTGAGAATTCCCGTCATCGGCAATGGCGATGTCTGGTCGCCATCAATCGCCCTTGACATGATGCGGCAGACCAGATGCGATGGCGTCATGATCGGCCGGGGCGCCCTGGGCAATCCGTGGATCTTCAGGGAGATCCTGGACCTGGACAAGGGGTTGGACCCCCGGCTCCCTGAATTGTGGGAGAGGAGGGAGGTTATTTTATCCCATTTCAGTCTGTTAACCGATCTGATAGGCGAGAAAAGGGCTGCGAAGATCATGCGGGGGCTCCTCCTCTGGTATACAAAAGGCCTCCCGTGCAGCAGCCGGTTTCGCGGCGCCTTTACAGACATTCATGATCTGGATACACTGATAACCGCAATGGATGCCTATTTCGCCTCCTTGTCAGGATTATCCGAATCCGCAATGTCGAGGACGGATTCCATCACCCACCCAACCCTTGCCGAGGAACGCTACGGGATATGAAGGTCATTCTGGCAAAGACAGCAGGATTCTGCATGGGCGTCCGCCGTGCCATGGAGATTGTCATGGCAGAGTCCAACAAGAAGGAAGGTCCTCTTTTTACCTTTGGGCCCCTGATCCACAACCAGCAGGTCCTGGATCTTCTCGAAACAAAAGGGGTCAAGGCAACCGATGACGTCAGAGAACTCACATCGGGTCGAATCATCATCAGGGCCCACGGCATTCCTCCACGAAAACGCGAGTTGCTTGAGAGGACAGGGCTCAAGATAATCGATGCCACGTGTCCCAAGGTCACTCGTGTCCAGCAGATCATTCGACATTATTCCAACAAGGGACACACAACCATCATTGTGGGCGATCAGAACCATGCCGAGGTGATCGGCCTGATGGGTTACAGCAAAGGCCCGGCCCACGTGATCCAGGACGAAACAGACGTAGCCAACCTTCCCCCAATGATCCGGCCCTTTGTCGTTGCCCAGACCACTCAGGACGAAGAAAAATTCAGTAAGATCGTGGACGCCCTGAAAAAAAGATTTCCCGACCTCCTGGTATTTGATACCATCTGTGATGCGACGCATGAAAGGCAGCAGGAGGTAAGAACGCTTAAAGGTCACGTAGATGCCGTGGTGGTGGTCGGCGGATATCACAGCGCCAATACGCAGCGACTCGCCCGTATATCCGAGGAGGAATCCCTCCCTACCTTTCATGTGGAGACTGAGCAGGACCTGGATAAGGACAAACTCTCCCGAATGAGCGTCATCGGCCTGACGGCGGGGGCATCCACTCCCCACTGGATGATACGGAATGTGTTGCAAGAGATCGGGGCGATTCGTGACCGTCGGGAAACGTTCCTGAGCCGGTGGCTGAAACAGGTCTTCAGATTTATGGTCTTGAGCAATCTCCTTGTGGCGTCAGGTGCATTTTCCCTGGCGTGTGCCGCTGCCATCATGGCAGGAAGAGACCCTGTTTCACCCTTTCCCCCCCTGGCGTTTCTCTATATATTCGCCATGCACGTGTTCAATCGCTTTCTGGATAAAGGGGCCAGCGCCTATAATGATCCGGAGCGGGCAACCTTTCTGAAAACGCACAGGGTATTGCTCCATATAACCGCTATTGCCGCCCTCACTATGGCATGGGCGCTTTCTTATATGGTGGGGATGATTACCTTCCTGTCCCTGACCGGGTTGAGCATCCTGGGCATCATATACAGCGTTCCTGTTGTGCCGGAGCAGATCCGCACCAGATCCCGGTACAGCAAGATAAAGGATATACCAGGATCCAGGAGTCTTTCCGAAGCCCTTGCCTGGACGGCGGTGATCACCCTCCTGCCGGTGCTCGATACCAAAGGGGTCGATGTGTCCGCCGCCATTATGACGGGGGTGGTCATATTCACGTGGAGTTATGCCAGGGCCATTTTTTTCAGCCTCCTGCAGGTTCAGGGAGATCTCATGGTCGGCACGGAAACGCTTCCGATAACCCTGGGCGAAAGGCGCACCCTGATTCTTCTCAGGATCATATTCCTGATCACCGCCGTTATCCTCTTTGTTGGCCCGGCAGTTGGCATAGCCGATGTGTTTTGCTATCTGATGCTCATCCCCCTTTGCACCCTCTGGCTGTCGCTTCTGGCCTATGAAAGACAGTGGATTTCTCCCGGGATCGCTCTCGAGTCGCTCGTCGAGAGCAACTTCCTGTTGGCCGGGCTTCTGGCGCTGATCTGGCAGATTGCGCGATGACAACCGTGAGCGTCGTCATCCCCACCTTCAACAGGGCAATGAAGACAGCCCGGGCGGTTGCATCCATCCTTTATCAGACAGTCACCGACTATGACATCATTGTGGTGGATGACGGGTCGAAAGACAACACGAGGGAAGTCCTTCGGCAGTTTGGAGCGAGGATCCGCTATATCGCCCAACCTTCCAATCGCGGGGTTTCTGCCGCGAGGAACAGGGGGATCAGGGAATCCAATGCCCCATGGATCGCGTTCCTGGATTCGGATGACTACTGGCTGCCGCGAAAGTTAGAGCTGCAGATGGCCTTTTTCAGGACCCATCCGAAGGCCGCCATCTGCCAGACCCAGGAGATCTGGATCAGAAACGGCCGATACGCAAACCCTAAAAAGAGGCATCAGAAACCCTCGGGAGACCTCTTTGAGCCATCTCTGCGGCTCTGCCTCATCAGCCCGTCAGCGGTGATGCTTCGACGTTCCCTTATGGAAGAGGTGGGGCTTTTTGATGAAGACCTCCCTGTGTGTGAAGACTATGATCTGTGGCTCAGAATTGCCTGCCGGTATCCGGTCTACCTGATCGAGGATCGACTGATCGTGAAAGAGGGGGGGCATCCGGATCAGCTCTCCTCACGGTTCAGGGGGATGGATCGGTTCAGAATCCAGGCCCTCCTAAAGCTCATGGAGAGTGAACATCTCAACAGAGGGCAGAGACAGGCACTCATGAAGGAACTCGCCCTGAAATGTCAGATATACGGTCAAGGTTGCATCAAGCGAGGGAAACAGAATGAGGGTGACGAGTATCTCGACCTGGCGCGAAAGGGGCAACGTATCAGGAGTGAAAGGTCGTCTTTTCAGAATGAGAATTGCTGAATCGAACGTCAGTGATCAATTTATCACCTCACGAAAATATCAGACAGTAACCAGTAACGAATAACGAGAAACCAGCAGCCAGCATGGACTTAGACTATGTGGCCATCATCGGCGCCTGTGTCTGGACGATCATACTCCTCCTGCCGTGGCGTCCTTGGACCACATCCGAGGCATTGGATGCCCCTGCGGACCTGAGCGGGGCGGACCTGGGCGACATAACGGTCCTTATCCCTGCCAGGAATGAGGCCAGTGTCATCAAAACAACCCTGGAAGGTCTCACCGCCCAGGGTGAGGACCTCTCGATTGTCCTTGTGGACGACCGTTCCACAGACGGGACGGCCCTTGCCGCCGAATCGGTCGGGCTGAAACGTCTGCGCATTCTAACGGGGGAGCCTTCTCCCGAGGGGTGGAGCGGCAAACTATGGGCCCTCGAACAGGGATTGCCACATGTCCGCACCAAGTGGCTCCTCCTCCTGGATGCAGACATAAGGCTCGAGCCGGGTATTCTTGGGGCGCTACGGCGTAAGATGGAGAAAGAGGACCTTCACCTGGTTTCCATAATGGCGGCCCTCCGCATGGCCGGATTTTGGGAGCGGGCGTTTATGCCGGCCTTTATCTATTTCTTCAAAATGCTGTACCCTTTCCGGGTTTCCAATTCCACCTCCCCGTGGGTAGCTGCTGCCGCCGGAGGGTGCATCCTCTTGAAAAAGGAGTCTCTAACAGCGTCAGGCGGTTTCGAGGCCGTTCGCAAGGAACTTATCGACGATTGCGCCCTGGCAAGACAGATCAAAGGATGGGGCGGCAGGACCTGGATCGGGCTTTCCCACTCGGTGTTGAGCCTGAGGGCCTATGAGAACATCGAGGACATCTGGAACATGGTGGCGAGGACCGCGTTTTATCAACTTCGGCATTCAACGCTCCTCCTCTTATTATGCACCCTTACGATGATCATGGTATTCTGGATTCCGGTTGCAGGCCTCTTCGTTCCATCCACCCTATCCAGGCTACTGTCCGGCGGCGCCCTGGGCGCCATGGTCGTGAGCTACCTGCCGACGCTGAGGTTTTACCGGCGGTCATGGGGGTGGGCGATCCTCCTTCCGCTCATTGCCACGTGCTATCTTGCCATGACCTGGACATCGGCCATCCGTTTCTGGCAGGGGAAGGGATCTACGTGGAAGGGACGATCATACGGGTCGAGAATGGGTTCAGGAACTTAGGGAGTCAGTTATTGTGACTCCTTTAAAAAGGGCATTGGTTTTGGAATTGAAGCCAGAAAATCGAACAGGTATAACTGCTTGCACGCTCTGTGTGCGGATCTAAGAAGGAGGG
>CAYLJZ010000041.1:0-23679 GCA_964384085.1 uncultured Desulfobacteraceae bacterium | reverse complement strand
GTATTGGGGGTACAGGGAGCGTTCCACGGGGAGTGGAATTCTGTGTTGCGTCCTTCGGGAAAGAGACCCCCACGGACCTTCTAACGTGTTACATTCATTTTAATAACCCCACTATTTCAACGAAATTAGACGCCTTAGCTCACTTCAGGCAGTTATTCACTTCTTCCTTTTCTTCCATGCCGCCTGAAGTGCTGTTCGGCCTGGTACATGAAGGTCCGGATCGCCGCTTCTCTTCCAGGCTGGACACTGGAATCATACGGGGTGTCTAAATAAGGGACCCCCAGCTCGTTCATGATCGGCCTGACAATCGCCGAGGTGATGGTGCTCGGCATGCAGGTAAAGGGATAGACATTCACCACACCGTTGTAGCCTTCCCTCGCATAGGCTACGATTCCTGCGATGCTCAGGCAGGCCTCTGTGCCGATTTCAAAGCTGAACAGATCTTTTTCCTTCAGGATCTCTTCCAGGTGCCCGATATCATGATCTTCGGGGAGATGGATAAAGGATCGAATATGCTGGTAGGTCTGTTTCTGTCGAAACCTCTGGTAATAAAAGTCTCCGCCATAACCGACCATATCCTTCAAAAAGGACTTCAGCGGCCCAAAATGAAGCTGTCTGAGGGCGAGGCGAAGCTGCGCCCTGGTCTCTCTCAACCGGTCATAGCTCGTATAATTGGCCCATTCAGCAATAGAGGCGTTCACTACCTCGCCTCCGTACCGCTCCAGCACACGAATCACATCCTGATTGGCCTGGACATGGGTCCTCAGATAGATCTCGCCCACGATCCCAATGAGCGGTTTGAGGGGAATTTCAGGATCGATGATCCCCTTCCCTTCTTCGATCACCGCTTCCAGCTTTTTGAGGATGCTTTCAAAATCCTTATCAGGACCAAACCGCTCAAAGGTCTCCCCCATAACCTGCATCGATCGTTCGATAAATGCGTCGCTCGCCCCGGGCGACGTTTCGTAGGGCCTGATCCGCCAGAGGAGCCGGTCGAGGATGTCCCCCACCACCAGGGATAAAAAAGCGGTCTTTCTGAGGTCCCTGACGCGGCTGTCATCGATGATCCCGGCGAGGGAGTATCCATCCTTGGTTGAAAGGGCGCCGATCTTCAGTCCCTCCAATCCGGGCAAGGAATCAAGAACAATCCGCTGGTACTTGTTGTACATTCCAAAACGGCAGGGACCGTCTGCCTCTGGCATAAAATAGATGTAATCTTCCGAATTGAACTCCTCCCCCAGCCGTTCCCTTTCTTTGTTCATGGCGTAGAGGATATCCCCCGTGGTGATCTGACAGGGATAACATTCCTTGCCCGAGGTGTATTCCCTTCCCAGATCCTGCCCCTTGCAGGTCTCCATCACCCTTGCATGGATGCCGAATCCCCTGAACACCGCGGCTAAAAGATGGCACCCGATTCGGTTCATCTCAGGGATCAGACAGGTCTTGTCTCTAAGGTTGAACCGTCCCACCTTTTCGGACATGGACTGAAAATCAATAACCTTTGCTGATTGCATCATAGGTCCTTACACGAAAGAAGTGACTAAACAGAAAACCAGGGCCTAATTCGCCATCTTCAGCTCTGGCTCGCGGCTGGCCCTCAGTTTCTGCATGCTGTTTTCGATAACATTCTTGTAGGCCTCGAGCCGGGTCATGGCCCCGGCTACGGCGCTGTGCTCATCCAGTTCCAGGATCAGATAGGGCTTGTCGCCCATGATATGCCGATAAAAATGCTCCAGAAAAGAGTCTGCGCCACACCCGAAATTGGTGAGATGGAGGCCGAAATAGAATGGATGCCGTTCCACCACCTTCGCCGTCCTCAGAATTTGGGCCCCCAACCCCCAGTACATGGAGGGAAAGTCCGACAGATCCACGGACGACACGTCGATGAAGTCCATGGGAAGGGCCGATACGCCAATCTTGGCCAGATTTTTTCCCAGCCTCAGATTCAATCGCTCGTCATAAAGGTTATAGGGCCTCCCTGTCACCACCACCAGGGGCGTCTCGGGGTCATGGCCTGCCAAAAGCTCGGCGCCCTTTTTATACAGCGCCTGCTTGAACTGAGCCTCCCTTTCGAGACCGTAAGCAAGGGCCTCCCGAATGTCTTTTCTGCTCACCCCGAGCCTGGATTTCAATTGATCCGTAAGCTCCATGGCGAGGGTGTCAATGTCGTGTTTCAGATGAATCTCCGGATTCAGGATGGATGCGGTACCCAGCCCCAGGGCCATTCGAACCATGTACGAATTGGCCTGGACCATGGGGCAGAACGCGCCCTTTTCATTCGGCGTGGGCGTGGCCATGTCAATCATGCTTGGAATAAAGAGATAGTCTGTCTTCCCGACCAGCTCTTTTACATGTCCGTGAGATACCTTAACCGGATAGCAGGTCTCGGCCACCATGGTCTCAATCCCGATTTTGGAGATGTGGGCATTGGTGAGGGGCGTCAGGACGAGCCGGTACCCCAGCCTGTCAAAAAAATGGGCCCAGAGGACAGCATTCTGGTGGCCATACAGGGCCCGCTGCATCCCGACAGTGCGGCGGCCATCGGCCTCCATCAGGGGGCCTTCCTTCAATTCCTGGTAGACCCCGGCCATGTAGGTCTCCCATATCTCCTGTCTCAGGGAAAAGAAGTCCGGCTTTGCGCCCCCTCTGGCCCGCGTCAATTCATAACGCCCGCACTCCCCGCCCCACACGCTGCGCCGACCATCGAAATCGTAGATCTTGAGCTTGCACTGATTGTGGCAGTTGGGGTCCGCATGGCATATCTTTTCCGTGAACTCCATACGGTCATTGATGGCGCTCTCCAGGCCCCTGAAGCTGGTTTGCGGCCTGTTTTCTATCCGCATCATTTCCTGGACGCTGAGGGCGGCCCCATAGGCCCCCAGGACCTCCCGGTGTTTCGGCACAACGACCGGACGGCCCAGGACATTCTCAAAGGCCGCCACCACCCCCTTGTTCAGGGACGGTCCGCCCAGAAACATGACCCGCTGACCGATCTTCCGTTTCTCCACCACGCGGTTGAGATAGTTGTAGACAATCGCATAACACAACCCGGCGATGAGGTCGTTCCTCTGAACCCCTTTCTGGTGATAAGAGACCAGGTCCGATTCCATGAAAACCGTGCAGCGCTCCGCCAGTCTGACAGGCGCGTTCGAAGAAAGGGCGAT
Organism: uncultured Desulfobacteraceae bacterium; assembly: GCA_964384085.1. Taxonomy (GTDB): domain Bacteria; phylum Desulfobacterota; class DSM-4660; order Desulfatiglandales; family Desulfatiglandaceae; genus AUK324. Next base: position 20,515 of record CAYLJZ010000041.1, on the reverse strand, counting down.
CTCCTGGAATTCTCCCACAATGTTGATGCCGTATTTGTTGGCCAGTTCGTGGAGAAAACTCCCGGTGCCGGCCGCGCAGACCTTGTTCATGTCAAAGTCAAGGGGATAGGTATTTGCGATATAGATATACTTGGAATCCTGACCCCCGATCTCGAAAATGGTGTCCACGTCACGGTCGATCTCGATGGCCCCCCTGGCATGGGCGGTGATCTCGTCAATGATGAGATCCACATTCAGAAAATCGCCCACCACGTTCCGCCCCGAGCCGGTCGTGGCGGTCCCCACGATGTCGATCTTCCGACCGATCTGGTCCCGCAGATAGGCGAGGAGCGTCTGCGTTACCTCGATCGGCTTCCCCTGGGTGGGCACATAATTTTTATGGATGATCTCGCCGGCCTCATCGATCAGGGCATATTTAGTGGTAGTGGAACCGATATCGACCCCCAGGCAGGTCCGGGGCTTTTTCCGAAGGGGCCTGGCGGCTATCGCGTTGGAATCAGGGAAGACTGTCTCCCGAAGCACCAGCCTCGGAGCAATGGAAACGGAAATCGTTCGATTGGTCCTGAGCCCCTCCAGCATGTCCGGAGTTACGCAGCGATACCGGCCTGCATCAAGGCCTTCCTCTTGGGAGGCCAGGGCCTGTAAGGCGACGCCGAGGGCGCCGATGGATGTGTTGTGCGGCGGCACAATCAGGTCCGGGAAATAGGCCCGAAAAGCCTTGACCTGAAGATCGTTCAGTGAGAGACCCCCCACAAACAGGATCGGTTCCGCAAGGACCCGGTTGGAGACAATGGTGCTCATGTAGTTCCGGGCGTTTCCCACATGGAGGCCATAGATAATGTCTTCCAGACGCTCCCCACGGTTTTGAAGGTGGATCATGTCCGACTTGGTAAACACCGTACACCGACAGGCCACATTGGCCGGGGTCGTGCTGGTCAGGCCGAGACGGATAAAGTCCGTGAGGATCCTGTCGAGCTGGTCCTGGGAGATATCTGTCTTTTCCGCATACATGGAGGTGGCAAGTCTCTGGGCCTGCTGGTCGATAAAAGACCCGGTGCCCGAAGCGCACGGACCGTTGGTGTTGAAATATTCCAACTCCCAAGCAGCCTCTGCCGGGGCGACTCCTGTCGATGGATGGGTGATCTGAAAGAGGGCTGTCTCCTGTCCCCCCATACTGATGAGGGTCCGAACATCCGGCCTTATGAACGTAGCGCCCAGGACCTGGCTGATGGTCTCGAACTCATAAAAGGCCCCCAACCGCTCACTCAGCTCTTTTCCATGATTTCCCGTAAAGGACACAGACTGAATCGTTTCTTCCCCGAATCGCTCGTAAAGTCCTCGAACAAGGGTCAAAACGACTTCATCGACCCGCCCGAGATGCCGACCGTAGGGGGCCTCAAAAACGATCTTGTGCCTGTCATCGATAACCATGCAATTGATGCTGACCGATCCGGCGTCGATACCCACATACAGCTTTTGTGCATTTTCCCTGTTCCGTTTATCCTTATATTCCATTGGTTTCACTGCTCAAACAACAGATCTCTTTCATAAATATTTCTATCTCAACATATCGCGACTCACGGAGGTCCTCGATGAACAGATAGCGTCTCTTCTTCGACTGGCCCGATAAATTACCATATCATCCAGCCTGAGGGAAGGGTTTTCAGTCTATCGGGTCTACCGGCTTTGTTGAGTTGATAGAGTCTATTGGGTTTATTGCGTTCCAAAATTTTTAAGGCATCGGCCCCCTTCAGTCAGCTCTAATGCGCCTCATCCCAGTTGGCCCCCTGATGGATATCCACCTTGAGAGGGACCTTCAAGGGGTACACAGTTTCCATCTCTTCCCGGATCATGGGGATAACCCGGGCTGCCTCATCTTTCGGGGCCTCGAAGACCAGTTCGTCATGGACCTGAAGGAGCATGCGGGTCTTGAACCCGTCTGTGTCCAGCCGATCGTGAATACGGATCATGGCCTTCTTGAGAAGGTCGGCGGCCGTTCCCTGGATCGGGGTGTTGACGGCCATCCGCTCCGCCTCTGACCGGATCCGGTTGTTGGCGTGTTCGATGTCGGGCAGATACCGCCTTCGGTTGAAAAGGGTCGTCACATATCCCATTTTGGAGGCCGTCTGAATCATCTCGTCCCGATATCTGGTCACGCCCCGATACCGCTCGTAATAGGCGTCGATGTACCTTTTGGCCGTTTGAAGATCGATGCCTAGTTCCTCGCCCAGTTTTCGAGGGCCCATCCCATAGATAATGCCGAAGTTGATGGCCTTTGCCACTCGACGCATCTCGGGCGTAATCTCTTGAGGCGCCTTGCCGAGAATCTCGGAGGCGGTCCGTGTATGGATGTCCTGGTCCCGCTGAAATGCCTCAATAAACGCTTCATCCCCTGAATAATGGGCAAATACCCTCAGTTCAATCTGGCTATAATCGGCGCCCACCAGACAATGCCCCGGTTTCGCCACAAACCCCTTTCGAATCTCCCTCCCTTCCTCTCCCCTTACCGGGATGTTCTGCAGGTTCGGGTTGCTGCTGCTCAACCGACCGGTGGCGGCAATCGTCTGGTTGTAGGAAGTATGAATCCTGCCGGTCTCCGGATCAGCCAGATTGACCAGAGAGTCCAGATAGGTCGATTTCAGCTTGGAGAGGGTGCGGTAGCGAAGGAGGAGACGGGGGATCGTGTAATTGGAGGCCGACAGCATCTTCAGGACCTTCACATCCGTGGAATAATGCCCGCTTTTCGCGGTCTTTTTCTCGCCAGGAAGTCCCAGTTTCTCAAACAAAACAAAGCCCAACTGCTGGGGCGAGTTGACGTTGAACGTCATCCCGGCCTCGGCAAAGATCTCTTGCTCTATCTTTTTCATTTCTATGGCAAAGCGCCGCGACATCTCCGTGAAAAACCCGGCATCGATTCGAATCCCGGTCATTTCCATATCCATGAGCACCGGCAGAAGCTTCATCTCGAGATCGTAAAAAAGGCCCTCGTTTTTTTCAGAGCGCAGCTTGTCATCGAGGACCGCCTTCAGCCGAAAGGCGATATCCGCATCCTCGCACGAATAGTCGCACGCCTTCTGCACTTCCACCGCGGCAAAACTGACCGCGTTCTTCCCCTTGCCGGTCACCTCCTGATAACTGATCATCTTGTGATTCAGATAGTGCTGGGCCAGGTAATCGAGGTTATGCTGCCGAATCCCCGGATTGATCACATAGGAGGCGACCATGGTGTCGAAGTGAATCCCCTTCAGATCCACCCCGTGCTGTTTCAGGACTTCGGCATCATACTTGATGTTCTGACCGATCTTCAGGATCCCCTCGTCCTCCAAAATCCCTTTCAGGACCGGAAGGGCCGCAGGCCAGTCCACCTGTTCAGGAGCCCCTAAGTAGCGGTGCCCCAAGGGGAGATAGACGGCCTCCCGCTCGCGGAAGCAAAAGGAGATGCCCACCAGTCCGGCCCGGAGCGGGTCCTGCCCCGTGGTCTCCGTGTCAACGGCAACCACCCCGGCAGCCCTGATCTCTTCGGCCAAGCGCTCCAGGTCCTCTATGGACAGGCACAGACGGTAGTCTTTTGTCCCTTTTGGCCGTGATGCAAACTGGTCCCACAGTCCCCTGAATTCCAGTTCCCGGAAAATCGCGGCCAGCTCCGCTTCGGACGGCTCGCCCAATCGGAGTTGCTCAACATTCTCCTGGAGCGGCACAAACCGATCGATGGTCACCAGACGCCTGCTCAAAAAGGCCGCATCCCGGTAGGATTTCAGGTTTTCCTTTAGCTTTTTCTGGGGGATCTCTTCCACCCGATCAAAGACGGCCTCAAAGGACCCAAATTCCTGTATCAGGCGGACCGCGGTCTTCTCCCCCACCCCTGGAACGCCGGGGATATTGTCTGAGGTATCCCCCGACAGCCCCATGACATCGATGAATTTGATCGGCTCAAAACCATAGGCCGCCTTGATCGATTCATAATCGGTCACCTGGTCCTTCATGGTGTCCCACAAGGACGCGTCAGGCGTCACCAACTGCCTGAAGTCCTTGTCGCCCGTCACCATCACCACCTTGAAGCCCTCGGCCTCACAGAGTCGGGCCCAGGTCCCGATAATGTCGTCGGCCTCATATCCCTGCATCTCAAACATTCGAATCCCCAAGTGTTTGACGATCTGTTTCAGCGGGGGGAGTTGAACCACCATGTCGTCCGGCATAGGGGGGCGGTTGGCCTTGTATGCCTCATACATCTCGTGTCTGAAGGTGGGCCCTTTGGCATCAAAAACAATGGCGACATACGCAGGCTTCTTGTCTTGAAGGAGCTTGAGGACCATCTTGGTGAAGCCCAGCACGGCGTTGGTGGGAAAGCCTCTGGAATTAGCCAGGCCTCGAATGGCATGATAGGCCCGGTGAATATAGGAACTGCCATCCACGAAATAAACGGTTGTTTGATTTTTTGACATAATTTTATTATATTCCAACAGGTCAAAAACCGAAAGGATAAATTTCTTGGATTGCGTCCGGTGGACCCTGTTCAGTGGTAACACGTTAAATGGGCGAAAAAGGTCCGTGGGGGTCCCTTTTCCAAAGGACGTAATTCCGTTACTGGAGGGTAGGCGTACAAATCTTTATTCTGAGGAGGACCGGACATGGACCCAAAAAACAGCATCGATTTTTCCCGCAGCCTCAATCGTCGTACGTTTCTCATGGTTTCAGCAGGCGCCGCTGTCTCTCTTGCCATGGGGGGCATCTTTCGACCTGCACAGGCGGGGGCCTCGCCCTACACGCTCGCCCCGCTCCCCTATGCTGAAAACGCCCTCGAACCGGTCATATCGGCCAGAACCATCGGTTTTCATTACGGGAAACATCACAAGGCCTATATGGACAATCTGAATAAGCTCATCGCAGGGACAGAATTCGCCGATACGCCTTTGGAGGACATTATCAAGAGCACTGCCGGACAGGCGGATAAAGCCGCCGTTTTCAATAATGCTGCACAATTCTGGAACCACTCCTTCTACTGGCGGAGCCTCACACCCAAAGGAGGGGGCGAGCCTCCAGCCGCACTGAAGCAGAAGATGGAGGAGGCCTTTGGCGGTGTGGATGCCTGCAAAAAGGCGCTGGCCGATACGACCGTTTCACAGTTTGGCAGCGGTTGGGGGTGGCTGGTCCTGGATCAAGGGAAACTGAAAATCGTAAAGACAGTAAATGCCGATGTCCCGTTTACAAAGGGAATGAAACCGCTCCTTACGATTGATGTATGGGAGCATGCCTATTATCTGGATTTTCAGAATCGCCGCGCTGATTACGTGAAGGCAGTTATCGACAAACTGGTAAACTGGGAGTTTGCGCTCCAAAACATGGGAAAGTGAGAGTTCGCCGTACCTGCCTCTCCACACGTTGCGGCCTGGCAGTGGTTTTTTCCGTAAAAATGCGTTCAAAGTTTATAGGGTCAGGGTTGGTCACTGAATTTTCCACGGTTTAACTGCGCGCGCATTGCCCTCGTGACGTCGTGCATGTATACCTTCTTTGTGGCTTTGTTCCTTTGTGTGTGACATTTTTTTGGCCCTGCCGCTTCAGGCAGTCATCATGTTAGGGAGTAGAGGAGGACAGTCGATGGGAACAGGGTGGTGGCGTGGTTTTTTGGTGTTGACACTGTTGACGGCCTGCGCTCCGGCAAAGGGCGCCAGGGACTGGGCAAGCATACCGCCTGTTCAGTCAGAAGAAAACCGGTCCTTTGATGTTCGCTTCGAGCCGCTCAAAAATGACAAACGGTTCTTTGTCTCGTTTCGCCTCGACATCAGGAACAAGACCGACCGGGAGCTGACCATCGACTGGAACAAGACGCGCTATCTTCACAATGGCAAGCCCAACGGCGTCTTTGTCTTTCGAGGAATTGATCCTGCCTCCATAAAGAAAGTGATCCCTCCGGACCTGATCGCCCCCAATGCGACTTTTTCAAGAGAGATCTTCCCGGCCCACCTGGTGGCGTTCACGCCCGTGCGTGAGGAGGTGCTCGACAAAAAGAGAGAGGGTCTCTTTCCGGGGCCGATCCCTGCCGGCGAAAACGGGATTCGCTTGGTCGTGAAGGAGAATGGGAAAGAGACGGTTCGAAACCTGACCGTGGAAATTCAGTGACCGCGAGCTGAAAACGCCCGAACCTCCATTAAGCTATTCGAAACCGTGCCGCCTTCCCGGCTCTAAACGACCGCGCCGATGACCCTGCGGCCCTCGACACGCTCCATTCGAACCCGGAAAGGGCCCTCTACCGAATCAGGGGACAGAGGGAAAACTGTCGGCAGGTAGTTATCGCTCCTCCCCTGCATCAAACCCCTTTCCAGAGACTCCCATTTTTCCGCGAGCACGGTAAATTCCCGGTTTAGACACCTCTGGAAAAAAAAGAGGCGTTTCATCTCGCCCATCGCCCGCAAACGAGCCGCCCGTCTCTTGATCTCCTCTGGAGCCACCCGTCCTTTGAACCGGCTGGCGGCCGTGCCCGATCGCGGGGAAAAGGGAAACACATGAAGATAGGAAATCGGCAAGTCCTCCAGCCGAGAATAACTGTTCTCATAGGCGGTGGAATCTTCGCCGGGGAAACCGGTCATAATATCCACGCCGATAGCGGCAAGGGGAATCCGTGTATAAACCGCCTCGATGGTATGGGAAAATTCCCGCACCGTATAGCCACGGTTCATCTTCTGCAATATTCGGTCGTCTCCGCTCTGCAGGGGGATATGAAGATGGCGGCAGAGCCATGGCTCGGACGCGGCCATCTCTACCAGTTCCATCCTGACCTCATTGGGCTCGATGGAGCTGATGCGGATACGGAGGGGAAATCCCTCTCTCCCTGTCTGTCTCAGCAGGGAAACAAGGTCCACGTCTCCCTCCAGATCCTTCCCGTATTTGCCGAGGTGGATTCCGGTGAGGACCACCTCCCTGTAACCCTGCTTTGACAAGGTCTCCAACATCGTGAGGACCCTTTCCGGGGCAAGGCTTCGGTAAGGCCCCCTGGCGAAGGGAACGATGCAATAGCTGCAAAAGGATTCGCATCCGTCCTGGATCTTGAGATAGGCCCGTGCACGACCGGGAAAACGATGAATCTCCATGGCATTGAACCGGTCCCCAGGTTCAAAGGGTTTTAAGAGAAGGGCAGTCTGAGGGGAGGCATCGCCCCTGACCAGAAAATCGAGGACCGAGGCCTTCATCCGGTTGTCTGCAATCAGGCCCAGTCCTTCTATTTCAGAAAGTTCCATCGGGAATACCTGGGCATAGCATCCGACGGCCGCCACATATCCACCGGGGGATTCCCGAATCGCCTTGCGAATGGCCTGTCTCGACTGGTGTGCGGCCCGCTGAGTCACGATACACGTATTGACAATCACCACATCAGCAGTCTCACTGCTTATTGCAACGCGCCACCCGGCATCCTTCAGGCCTTCTTCGAGATAGGCCGATTCATATTGATTGACCTTGCAGCCAAGGGTGATAATTTTAAATGTTTTAGGGCCGTTTCTCATCGCTGATTCCTCGTTGCAGGTAACGCCTTTCCCTCTCACCCTTGAGCTTTGAGCGTTCAGCGCTCGGCGCTTCCTCACTCCTCCGCTCCCGGCTTCCCGCTCCTTGCTCCCCATGCCTTTCGCCTTAGACTTCCGAAGGTCGTGTCATCCAGCCGCCGCCGATGAGCCTATCTCCATCGTAAAGGGCCAGGGCCTGCCCTGGCGTGATGGCCCACTGGGGGGCATCGAATACAAACCTCACCTCATTCAAAGACAGAACCTCCAACCGGCCTCGAGCGGCCCTGTGACGGTACCGGATCTGGGCTGATATTCCAGCGCAGCCTTCAGGCGGCGGGTCGTCTATCCAATTGACACCCACCGCACGTATAACATTCGCAAAAAGGGCCTCCCGCCTGGCCACCACCACCTCGTTCACATCGGGCCGGATCTCTTTTACATAATAGGGGTCTGAAGAAGCGATTCCCAGTCCGTGTCTCTGGCCGATGGTGTAGCGGTAAGCCCCCCCATGTTCTCCCAGAAAAACGCCTTCTTCAGTGACGATCGCCCCTTTTCTGCGAATGCCCGGGCCTTCCCTTTCTTCCACAAATCCACGGTAATCCATCCCGTGGATAAAACAGATCTCCTGGCTTTCCGGTCGCAAATGACAGGGGAGGCCCATATCGCCTGCCTGGCGTCGAATCTCTTCCTTGGTCATGTCCCCCAGAGGAAAAACAACTCTTGAAAGGCACTCGCGGCTCAGCCGCTGCAGAAAATAGGACTGATCTTTTCCTTTATCCAGGCCTCTCAAAAGGCCCGCCTTTCCATCCCTGCAAACCACCCGGGCATAATGACCGGTGGCGAGGCTGTGGATCCCTTTTTGGATGCAATAGTCGTACAGGACCTCAAATTTAATCTCCTGATTGCAGCGGACGCACGGATTCGGGGTCAGGCCCTTCAGATAGGCAGTGCAGAACGGCGCTACTATTCGGCGCTCAAAGCGCTCTTGAAGGTCAATGATCTCCAGGGAGATGCCGATCCGTCCCGCAATTTCCCTGACCCTCTCCTCCATGTTCGGGGAGGTTGGGGAGAGGACCAAATGGAGGCCATGGACCTCCCAGCCCTCACGCTTTAACAATACCGCAGCCATGGCGCTGTCCACGCCCCCGCTCAGGGCCACTACCACATCAGAAGGCCGTTTCATGCGTTCCCTATCCCCTGTCCCTTCCTTGTTTACATACGTTGCTTGCTTGAACGAACCCTAAATGAAACCCGCCTTTCTGTCAACAACAGGCCGACCCCACAATTGCATTCAGCCCTCGACTCTGGTAGACTTATTAATGGCTACTCGATGCCGGATACTGGATATCGATCCAAAGGCGACATTTCAGTAAATCTTCTAAGCGCAGGACCGCCTGCAAGGAGCCTATGAAAAAGATTAATTATCTGACCCGGTTGGCCGTCCTGAGACAACACATGGCGTCAGGCGCCCCGGCCCTGTGTGATGCCTCCTGGATCATTCAGCCTGAAAATCGACGATATCTTTCAGGATTCGAGGCGGAAGACACCCACTTTCCAGAGTCTTCCGGGGCTCTTCTGATCGGCAGGGACCGATCTCTCCTGGTAACGGATTCAAGATATACCCTTCAGGCCAAATACGAAGCCCCTCAGTTTGAGATCATGACCCTGAAGCAGGACCTGGCGGACGGAATGCCCGCGTGGGTGACGGAAATGGGTATTCGAACCCTCGGATTTGAGCAGGACTATCTCACCTGGGGGCTCCACAAAAGGCTGAACGAACGACTCCAGGCCCTCTCACCCGGCGTGGATCTGATCCCGTTGAACGGCTTGGTGGAAGAGATGAGGGAAGTGAAAGAACCGGAAGAGATTCGCGCCCTGGAGGCTGCTGCGGACCTTATCTCGAATGTGCTGGATGAAATCGTCGACCACCTTAGACCGGGCATGACAGAAAAGAAGATCGCGTGGGAAATCGAGGGCCTGGCCCGGGAGAGAGGGGCAGAAGGGTTGTCGTTTCCGGCTATTGTCGCGTCCGGTCCCAACAGCGCCCTGCCGCATGCCGTCCCCACCGACCGGAGACTCAGCAAAAATGAACCGGTCATTCTCGATCTGGGCGCCAGGCTGAACGGGTACTGTTCGGACATGACCCGAACGATCTTTCTGGGAGAGCCGAGCCCAGAGTTCAAGATTATCTACAGGACCGTCCGGAGTGCCCAACTCGCTGCGCTGAAAGAGGTTTGCCCGCTGGTGGAAAGCACCTACTTGGATGCCCAGGCCAGAAACCTGATCAGCGAGGCGGGATTCGGAGAGTATTTTGGTCACGGACTTGGGCACGGTGTCGGTTTAGCCGTCCATGAACGTCCCAGACTCGGGCCAAGGAACCCGGTCAAGCTCCAAAAGGGGACCGTATTCACGATTGAGCCAGGGATCTACATCCCAGGCAAGGGGGGCGTTCGACTGGAGGAAATGGTCGTGATCGAAGATGCAGGCCCCAGAATATTGACGCGGAACGACCGATTTTATGATTTCTGAGGATGGGACTGGAGAATTGAAGGATTGAAGGAGTCTACATGGATGCGTTGATCGATCAGTTCATCAATTATCTGAGACTCGAGCGGGGCCTCGCCGACAATACCATCCAGGCCTACAGCAGGGATCTGTCGAGCTTCGCCCGGTTCCTTGCACAGCAGGACCTGTCCCCCCTTACGGTCTCCCGTGACCAGATCATTCACTACCTGAGTTCTCTGAAAGGGTCGCTGTCTGTCAGGTCGTTGTCGAGAAACCTTTCCGCCGTTCGAATGTTTTTTCGCTTTCTCGCCTCAGAAGGTCACATCAGGGAAAACCCGGCCAGACTCCTTGAAACCCCGAGGCTTTCACGGAACCTGCCGAATGTCCTGAGCACGGACGAAGTGGAGCGGCTTCTGGCAAGACCCGACCCGTCCACGCCGCGGGGGAACCGGGACCGGGCTATGCTGGAACTTCTCTATGCCACTGGGTTGAGGGTTTCCGAACTCATTGGCCTAACGGTCTTGAACGTCAACCTGGAATCGGGTTATATAAGGACACTGGGCAAAGGGGCCAAGGAACGACTCGTGCCCCTCGGGGGCAAGGCCATTGAGGCGGTCAGAGACTATCTCGCGGACAGCCGGCCTCGAATGCTACGAGGGACCAATCTGCCCTACCTCTTCCTCAATTTCAGGGGCCGTCCCTTGACCCGTCAGGGATTCTGGAAGATTATCAAGGAGTACGGGAAGGCCGCCGGCATTAAAAAGCAAATAACGCCGCACACCATTCGGCATTCTTTTGCCAGTCACCTGCTGCAGGGCGGCGCGGACCTTCGGGCTGTTCAGGTCATGCTTGGCCATGAAGACATATCCACCACCCAGATCTATACCCATGTTACAAGGGATAAGTTAAGGGAAATCCACGAGAAATATCACCCCAGACCATAAGGTACGGAAGGCCTGTAGGTGTTGAGCATGGGGAAAATCATCCATATTCAGGACCGTTTCCCAAAACTGTCCTCCAGCATGCAGCTCCTATCAGGACCGTGGGAATTCCGAAGGGCATGCTGGAGGACCCCTTTTTTTACCCAGATGTTGCGGCCCCTGGCAGACAAGCTGGTCGATTCCCAAGAACCCCCCGGCTCTATCCCTCCGCACTTTTCGCTGAATCGCGGGCTGGCATCCACCGTACACGCCATGTATGTCAACCGCCTCGATCCCAATAAAATGCGGGAGACCTACTACCTCGTGGGCCTGACAGACTGTATGATCAACCAGGTCAACCCGGTCCTGAGGACGGACATACTGAGGGCCATGTACAAAAAAGTCTTTGCTATGAAGGCCGATTTCAACATACACTGGCATGGTTCCCTGGATCAGGTTTTGCTCCCGATTGATGCGCAATTTTACAACGAGGCCGCCTATCGATCTGCAATTAGGAGTGCTGAAACCCTGAAGACCCTCTATCGGGCCATACGGGAAGGTACGGATAAAATGTTTGATATCCTCTCCCATGAATATATTTTCTTTTGCCCATCGGTCGGAGGGTAATCATGGTGGAAAATTCGTCGAGTCGAGGGATCAGAGACAGCAACCGTTTTCTGGAAGCCATCTTTGACAGCATCAGCGAAGAGATCCTGGTGATCGACCCGGAGGGATCGATCCAGGACGTAAACAGGATCTTCCTGAATAACTGCGGTCTGGAATGGAAAGCGGTTGTCGGCAGAAAATGCTATGACATCAGGGCGATGTCAGGCACTCCCTGTCATATCGGGAACCAGGGATGCCCCCTCCAAAAGGCAAAGGAGACCGGAGAGCGGGTTGAAATCACCCACCGCTACGGTGAGCCGGGCGTTGATGCAAAAGAATTCAGCCGGATCATATATCCGATCTCCGCCGGGGTAGAAGACGCGCATTATTTTGTAGAGATCTCCACGGACGTAACAGACTATCGGAACCTGATTCGAAGGCTGAAGGCCGAAAAATCGAAATTCAGAGCCATCTTAAATACAGCCACGGACGCCGTTATCAGCATCGATAAAGACCACAAGATTATCCTCTTTAACACCGCAGCCCAGCAGATCTTCGGTTACGCCAGTGATGAGGTCCTCAATAGGGACCTCAACATACTCATCTCCCCTCAGTACGGTGACCATCACCGCTTTGTCGACCGGTTTCTGAAAACCCGAACGCCGCAGGCAATCGGCAAGAATCTGCATCTCACTGCAATTCGAAAAAACGGGGAGGAATTTCCCATCGAGTTGGGGCTCTCCTTTTACGAAATCGAAGGAGATATCATCTTCACGGCCATTATCAGAGACATTTCATTGCAAAAGCAGTTGGAGAAAAAGCTGTTGCAGTCCGAGCGTCTTGCCGCGGTCGGCCAGACAGTAGCCCAAGTGGCCCACGAAATCAAAAACCCACTGATGATCATCGGCGGCTTTTCTCAGCAGATAAAAGACTGTGTGACAGACGAAAAGGCCGCACAAAAGTTAGACATGATCCTCGAGGAGGTCGGCAGGCTTGAACGGCTGGTCACCAGTATCGGGGACTTTACCAGGGTACACTCTCTTGTTCCTCGAACTTCGGACATCAATTCGGTTATTCAGGATGTGCTGAAAATCATGGGCGGCGTCTGTTCTTCGAAGAAACATCGTTTCAGGGCCAACCTGTCCCCGGATCTGGGTGAGATCGATTGCGACCCGGATAAACTGAAGCAGGTCTTCATTAATATCATCAGCAACGGCATCGAAGCCATGGAGGGCGGGGGTACGATCACCGTCGCCACAGAGAAATCGTCCGATTTCATCGAAGTCCGCATATCGGACGAAGGCGTCGGGATCCACGAAAAAGACCTTATCCACATTTTTGAACCGTTTTTTACGACTCGGCAGCGTGGATTCGGCTTGGGCCTGGCCATCTCCTACAAGCTTGTGGAGGCTCACGGTGGAGAAATGTGGGCAGACAGCATCCCCGGAAAAGGGACGACCTTTGTTGTCAGAATCCCGTTGAAATAATTGCCTGATTTTTCATTTGACAAAATGCTTTTAAAGGTTTATTTTATTTTTTTATCGCGGGGTGGAGCAGCCTGGTAGCTCGTCGGGCTCATAACCCGAAGGTCAGAGGTTCGAATCCTCTCCCCGCTACCAAATAAAAACCAAGGGCTTATGTGAGTGACATAAGCCCTTTTTTACGTAATATCGAGACCAGCCCTAAGGCAAAGTTATACCGAATTTTGTTGACGCGCAGGCCCCTTCCACTAGATCACTACACCTACAAGACCCAAAATAATTTCTGATATTAGCCAGCGGATAGCCCAGCTTGCCCTCACAAATCCTACATCTCAAGGACCAAATGGTCATTGCAAGGGTCTCGCCACGGCTTGAGGTGAGGATACAAACTTCTCATATGCGCCTCCTCTTTCATTTCGATGCTGACCGAAGGCCATTTATTCAACAGCAGTAAAAACACCCCTGGTAAATCCCCCTTCGCATCATAAGGGTGGAAAGAAAATAAGGTACACGGTTCGCGCTCTTCAGCAACGAATAGATATTTTAAAGGATAGGCTAAGGGGCATCGTCGGCAGCGATCCCCTGCTTTTCCAGTCGGTACCGCAACGACCGCAGGGTGATTCCCAACAATTCGGCGGCCAGCTGTTTGGATCCATGAACCATTTGGAGGGCCTGGATTAGATACTCCCTTTCGACATTGGCCATGACCTCATCCAACTGAATCCCTTCCGGCCTCAGGTCACTGCTCCGTTTCCAATTTTCCTCAACATCCCTTGTGAGGATGGAAAGGGTAAGGCTCTCGGGGAGGACAATATTGGAGGTCTCCAGCGCCACGCTTCGTTCCACAATATTCTCCAATTCTCTGACATTGCCGGGAAATGGGTAGTGACTGAGAATATCCATGGCGTATGTGGATATTTTTTTGATGTCCTTTCCCATCTCCCTGGAGAATTTCTCGAGAAAATACTGGGCCAGCAAGGGAAGGTCCCCTTTTCTCTCTCTAAGGGGAGGTATGGCTATGGGGATGACGTTAAGTCTAAAATAGAGATCTTCCCGGAAGTTCTTTTGAATGACCTCTTTTTCAAGGTCCTTGTTGGTTGCGGAAATGAATCGGACATCTACCGTTTTTACATCGACGCTGCCCACCATGGTAAAGGTTCGTTCCTGAATCACCCTCAGGAGCTTGACCTGGATCAGAGGAGAAAGCTCGCCCACCTCATCAAGAAAGACGGTTCCCCCATCCGCCACATCAAAAAGGCCTTCCTTATCAGCGAACGCACCGGTGAAGGCCCCCTTTCGATGACCAAACAGCTCGCTCTCTATCAGGGTTTCAGGCATCCCGGCGCAATTAATGACCACGATCGGCTTATGGCGCCGTTCGCTCAAATGATGTATCGCCCTGGCGACAAGCTCTTTTCCGGTCCCGCTTTCTCCCGTAATAAGGACATTGGTCTTTGTCCGTGAGACCCGCTGTATCAGGTCATACACCCGTTTCATCTGGGGGCTTTCCCCGATCAGGGAATCGAAGTGAAAATGGCTTGTCGATCCCGTGTCATCTTCTCCAGACGCAACCCTGGATTTCAAGGCATCCTTGACAAGCCGCTTCAAATCATTGACTTTAAATGGTTTTGGAATATAGTCGTAGGCACCCTCTTTCATCGCCTCCACAGCGGTTTCAGGCGTGGCAAACGCTGAAATAAGGATCACCATGGCCCCGGGGCTTCGATCCTTGACCTTTTTTAGCACCCCTATCCCATTGAGGCTTCTCATTCGAATGTCAGTGATAACCAGGTCAAAGGTCTCCTTATCCAGAATCGTGCAGGCATGTTCGCCATCCTCTGCCACAAGTACCTGGTAGCCCTCTTTGGTCAGCATGATCTCCAAGAATTCCCGCATGCTTTCCTGATCATCGACCACCAGTATCTTATCTTTTCTCCCAGACAACCTTTCCTCCCACCATGGTCAGTTCGGCGATCCCTTTCAATGACTCCCCAATAAAGGGGGAATTTTTGCTCTTGGAAAGAATCCGGTCGGAATCGAAGAAATATTCATAATTCGGATCGATGACCGCCAGGTCGGCATCCCCCCCTTCCATGAGACGGCCGCCCGAAACCCCGAGAAGCGTTGCTCCAGCCCACGAAAGCTTTTTAATGGCATCGGCCAGACCGAGCACACCGTCGCGAACCAGCCGAAGCGTGAGGGGAAGGGCTGTCTGAAGGCCGATCATTCCAAAGGCGGCCTTGTCAAACTCCAGGTCCTTCTCCAGGGAGCTGTGCGGCGCGTGGTCCGTGGCAATAGCGTCGATAACGCCCTCTCTCAAACCGGCCTTGATCGCCTCCACATCTTCCGGGGTTCTGAGTGGGGGATTCACCTTGGCGAGGGTATCATATCCAATGACCCTACGGTGGTCCAAGGTGAAATAGTGAGGTGCGGTCTCGGCAGTCACTCGAATGCCGTCCTCCTTTGCCCTCCTGATCAAGTCAACAGACGCTGCGGCGCTTACATGCGCAATATGAACAGGTTGCCCCGTCAACCTCGCCAGGGCGATCTCTCTGTAAACCATGATGTCTTCGCTGGCGTCGGGAATCCCCGAAAGGCCGATCCGGGTAGACACAACGCCCTCGTGCATGACCCCATTCCCCGACAGACTCCTGTCTTCACAGTGGGAGATAACACGCAGCCCATAAAACGAGGCATATTCAAGTGCCCTTCTCATTAATTCGGAGTTCACCACTGGAAACCCATCGTCCGAAAGACCTACTGCCCCCGCCTCTTTCAGTTCCCCGAAATCCGTGAGCGTCTCCCCGGCCTGCCTTTTTGATATGGCGGCAATGGGGTAGACCTTCACCGCTCCCGCCCTTTCCGCCTGGCCCAGGATAAACTCGGTAACGGCACGGCAATCATTGGGCGGCACGGTATTAGGCATGCAGGCGATGGCCGTATAGCCACCTGCGGCTGCAGCCATTGCGCCAGATGCAATGGTCTCCTTATACTCGTGTCCAGGCTCTCTCAGATGGACATGCATATCTACCAGGCCCGGGATGACCATCTTGCCAGATGCCTCAACCAGTGTGATCCCAGCGTCGTCCCCGTGAAAAACGCCACGGGGAAGCATCTTCGAGACCTTCCCCTTTTCAATGAGCACATCGGTCTGTTCCACCGTCCCTGTGACGGGATCGACCAGATCACCGCCCCTGATCCACGTTATCACCCTTGGCTCCTCCAATCAAAAGATACAATACAGCCATTCGAACGGCGACCCCGTTTGCCACCTGGTCAAGGATAACAGAATAGGGACCATCCGCCACCTCCGACGTAATCTCCACACCCCTGTTTAGAGGACCTGGGTGCATGACAATGGCCCCCTCATTCGCCTTCCGCAAAATGTCACTGCTTAGCCCGAAAAAAGAGGCGTATTCCCTGATGCTCGGAAACAGGACCTTGCTCTGCCTTTCCAATTGAATGCGCAGCAACATCACCACGTCTTTTCCCCGAACCGCGTGGGCCGGATCAGGGACCACATCCACCCCCAACGTCTGGATACCCGGCGGCATCATTGTCGGAGGTCCGGACACTGTCACCTCAGCCCCCATTTTGGTCAATCCGATAATGTTGGACCTTGCCACACGACTGTGGGAGATATCCCCGATGATAACCACCTTCAACCCGCTGATACGGCCGATCTTTTCCCTGATTGTAAAGAGGTCGAGGAGGGCCTGCGTCGGATGCTCGTTGATACCGTCTCCGGCATTGATGATGCCAGCCTCTACCTCCTTTGCCAGCATATGGGGCGCACCGCTCGACGAGTGTCTTAAAACGATCAAATCGGGCCTCATCGCTTGAAGGTTTCGTGCCGTGTCCAGAAGGGTCTCTCCTTTCACCATGCTGCTCGTAGAAGCGGACAGGCTCAACGTATCGGCACTGAGCCGCTTCGCAGCCACATCGAATGAGGTGCGCGTCCGGGTGCTCGGCTCATAAAAAAAATTGACAATGCTTTTGCCCCTCAGCGTAGGGACCTTCTTGATTTCCCTATCAGAAATAGCCTTCAATGACTCGGCGGTGTCCAGGATCAGAGTGATATCCTCAACAGTCAGCGGTCCCATTCCCAACAAGTCTTTATGCTCGAATTTCGTCACAAGCGCTCCTCAAAAAAAACCCCCTTGCCTTTGATCAGGCAAGAGGGTTTCTACTATTTCTCCTACATGCAATCATCATTTTATCGACGTATATTGCTTGAGGTTTTGCCGCGAGATTGGCGTTGGGGGATTCCTGCACTCCTCGACTACGGTGAGATAATACACGACACGGCGCTCGAATGCAACCCTAAAAACAGGCGATAGCTCAGCTCCCTTGTTAGCCCCGTGGGCTCAATCACCTCCCTTTCGCTTTTCGGGATTCTGCCTTTTCATCCGCGGAAATAAGTTGAACGATGGAAACAGGAGCTCCATCCCCTTTTCGAAAGCCCTTTTTTACAATCCTGAGGTAGCCCCCCTGTCGGTCAATAAATCGTTCCTTCGCACGATCAAACAGTTTATGAACGACCGATTTATCCTCCATATATGCAAGGGCCTGGCGCCGGGCATGGAGATCTCCCCGCTTGGCAAGGGTGATCATTTTTTCCGCCACAGGACGAATCACCTTGGCCTTCGTATCGGTTGTTTCAATCTGTTCATGCGCGAACAGGGAGGTTACCATATTCCTGAGCATCGCCCGACGATGGCCTGTATTGCGTCCTAACTGTTTCCCTGCGTTCCTGTGCCTCATTTATCTTTTCCCTTTCCCTTTTTCCCGCCTTCCTTGTCCTCCGCGGCCTTCTCTTTTTTCCTCTTTTTCTTCCTTACCTTTCCCTCTTTCTCTTCATCGCCCTCTTCCGCTTCGTCCTCATAATCCGCTTCTTCTATCTCCTCGTCTCTTTCTTTGTCCGATCCGCCTTCCTCCGCCTCTTCTTCGTCGTCAGTTGGAATCGGAGCAGAAGGGAAGTGTGGTATCTTCATGCCTAAACCCAGGCCCATCTCTTCGAGAATGGCCTTTATCTCGTTGAGAGACTTCCTTCCGAAGTTCTTGGTCTTGAGCATCTCGGCATCTGTTTTCTGAACCAATTCACCGATCAGAGAAATTTTGGCATTTTGCAGACAGTTGGCTGAGCGCACGGATAATTCGAGGTCCGAAACAGGCCGAAAGAGATTCTCATTCAATTTTTCTCTTTCCGCATCCTCTTCCTCCTCCACCGGCTCTGACTCTTCCTCAAAATTGATGAAGGGGTTCATCTGTTCTTTGAGAATCTTGGCGGCATAGGCCACAGCGTCTTCGGGGAGCACACTTCCGTCGGTCCAAACCTCCAGCGTCAGTTTGTCATAATCCGTGATCTGGCCCACGCGGGCGTTCGTCACAACGTAATTGACCTTTTGAATAGACGAAAACCCTGCATCAACCGGAATCACGCCGATGGGCATATCCGGCGTCTTGTTTCTTTCCGCAGGCACATAACCCTTACCTGTCCTGACCATCATCTCCAGGTTCATTTTGCCTTCCTTGTTAAGGGTGGCAATGTGTTGATCAGGATTAAGAATTTCCACAAGGCCGTTCGTCTCAATATCCCCGGCTGTAATCTCGCCCTCGCCCTCTTTGTCCAAACGAATGACGGCTTCGTCCGCATCGATCATCTTAAGCCGAATCGACTTCAGGTTTAGAATGATATCCGTCACATCCTCTAACACCCCTGGAATGGTTGAGAACTCATGAAGAACCTCATCAAACTTGACGGATACAATCGCCGCACCTTGGAGGGAAGATAGTAAAACACGCCTCAACGAATTCCCGATGGTGATTCCAAACCCCCTTTCGAGCGGTTCGCAAACAAATTTGCCATAGGAATTGGTATAGCTCTCCGAATCGATTTCGATTCGTTTCGGCTTGATCAACTCTCGCCAGTTTTTACTTTTTAGATCTACCAAGAAGGCCTCCCCATGCTTCTATTGACGATTTTAATGGTAATATTGAAAAGAGCATCATCAACAATCAGATTCCCATATCCTATTTTGAGTACAATTCTATAATGAGCTGTTCCTGAATGGGCATCGTGAGATCTTCTCGATTGGGAAGGGCCTTCAGCGTTCCCTTGAACTTCTCCTTGTCAACTTCAATCCAGTCCGGAATGCCTCTTCTGACAACAGTCTCCATTGCCTCGACCACCTGGGGCACCTTTTTGCTCTTCTCTTTCACCGCGACCTGATCTCCTGGTTTCACCAGGAAAGAGGGGATATTCACCTTCTTATCGTTCACGGTAAAATGATTGTGCCTGACTAATTGCCTCCCCTGCTGACGAGAGGCGGCAAAACCCATTCGGTACACTACATTGTCTAACCGACACTCAAGCACAATCAACAGATTGGTACCGGTGACCCCTTTTTGCCTGTCTGCACGGTGATAATAGCCTCTGAACTGCTTTTCCAACAAGCCGTAAATTCTCTTGACTTTCTGCTTCTCCCTGAGCTGCACCCTGTAATCCGAGACCTTCCCTCCCCGTCTCTGGCCATGCTGACCCGGCGCATATGCACGTCTCTCAAAAGCGCACTTGTCCCCATAGCACCGGTCGCCCTTCAAATAGAGTTTCAGATTCTCTCGTCGGCACAATTTGCATGCAGAATCTCTATATCTGGCCAAAACAACCCCTCCTGCCCTGGTTATTCGTCATCCATTGGTAAAATTTGGTATCCGCTCCGCAATCAGCCATGGTCATACTCTTCGCCTTTTCGGCGGACGGCAGCCGTTATGCGGAATAGGCGTCACATCCCTGATGACGGTCACAGTAAAGCCATCTACCTGAAGTGATCGCAAGGCAGCTTCTCTCCCCACGCCAGGCCCCTTGACCCGGACCTCTGCCACTCGCAATCCCTGATCCATGGCCTGTCTAAGGGCGTCACGCCCGGCAACTTGGGCAGCAAAAGGGGTGCTCTTTCTCGATCCCTTGATCCCCCCCCTTCCCGCACTTGACTGAGCGATCACATTCCCTTCAAGGTCCGTAATCGTCACGATAGTATTATTAAAGGTAGATTGAATATGGACAATCCCGGAAGGGACGTTCTTCTTTTCCTTTTTGGATTTGGTTCTCTTTCTTGCCGTTTTTGCCATGCTATTTCCTCAAGTCTCTATTTTTGTAAGGGTTCACAGGTTCCGGGTTCAAGGTTCAGGGTTCAAGGTTCAGGGTTAGGGGCAAGAGCCGTATTGAAGACCCGAATTGTAGGCAACAGGGCGCTGCGTTGTTAACATACGTCCGTTCGGTCGCCTATTACCTGGTTTGAAGTGATGAATCCGGGGCCGCTTATGGCATGTGCGCCTCCAAAATGGGGTCGAGGAACCAAGAATGCAACCTTGAACCTCTGAACCTTTGAACCTTTGAACCTTTGAACCTTTGAACCTTTGAACCTTTGAACCCGTGAACGGTTACCTATTTTGTTCGCTTTCCCATAACGGCCCTTCGCGGCCCCTTTCTCGTCCTTGCGTTCGTGCT
>CAYLJZ010000040.1:0-24778 GCA_964384085.1 uncultured Desulfobacteraceae bacterium | reverse complement strand
TGGGTGGGGTATTTTCAAGTGGCCACAGGTGGGGTATTTTGGGTGGCCATCAGGGGCTGGCCAAGATGAACCTGGCGGTTCATGGTCTGGGAGGGGACATCCGGCAGGGAAACACCTACTATGAGGACCTGCACGCCAGTACGGCCGGGGGCGGCAAATTCGACTTTGTCATGGCCAATCCGCCCTTCAATGTGGATCGCGTGGACAAGGACCGGCTCAAGGATGATCCCCGCTTCCCCTATGGCCTCCCGAGGGTGGATAATGCCAATTACCTCTGGATTCAGATCTTCTACAGTGCCCTCAGCAAAACGGGCCGGGCCGGCTTTGTCATGGCCAACTCCGCATCCGATGCCCGCGGTTCGGAACTGGAGATCCGGAAAAGGCTGATTCAGGATCAGACTGTGGATGTGATGGTGGCTGTGGGCTCCAATTTCTTTTACACCGTCACCCTCCCCTGTACGCTCTGGTTTCTGAACCGGGGCAAAAAGGACACTGAGCGGGCCGACAGGGTCCTCTTTATAGACGCACGGGACATCTATCAGCAGGTCGATCGCGCCCACCGAGAATTCACCCCTGAGCAGGTGGAATTTCTCGGAAACATCGCCCGCCTCTACCGGGGAAAAAAACCGGAGGACCTGCACGGCAGCGCCGAGGTGATGGCGGAGAAGTTCCCGGACGGCATTTACCGCGACATCCCCGGCCTCTGCCGCGTGGCCACCATCCAGGAGATCGAGGCCCAGGGCTGGAGCCTGAATCCAGGCCGGTATGTGGGCGTCGCTGATCGAAAAGAGGACGACTTCGACTTTTACGATCGGCTTGAGGCGTTGAATGAGGAACTGGAGGCGCTGAACGCAGAGGCGCGGGAGCTGGAAGGCCGTATCGCGGACAATGTCCTCAAGTTGTTGGAATCGAGATGATGAAAAAGCACGGATTTCAGGAAGCGCCGCTCGTTCCTCGGTAAGCTTTTTGCCACCGGTGACTCAATGTCATAAACTTAAGAACGGAACTCGGGCATAGAAACTTCCAATGTCATTCCGGCGTAGGCCGGAATCCAGTCCTGTTGCGGGATTCGCTTCACTTTGGACCCCGGCCTCCGCCGGGGTGACGGGATACATCGCCTTGTTGCTAAATTAATGGCATTGACCGGTGAATTGCGGCGTTATGCCCCCTTTTTTCAAATCAGGTCATAGAGGCTTGATATTACATGAGACATTGTATATAATACCAGCATGAAGACCCCCGACATTGTCCTCGACACGAATATCATCGTTGCCGCCCTTCGCTCCAAGAAAGGCGCATCCAACAGATTATTGTCTCTGGTTGGTACGGACAAATTTGAAATTCATGATTCGGTGTCGCTTATCCTTGAATACGAAGATGTACTCCAGCGCCAAAGAGCAGAACTCGGATTGTCCCGGGATGATGTAGCGGATTTCATTGACTCGATTTGCTCTATGGCTCATCACCACAAGGTTTATTTCCTATGGCGACCTGTTTTGTCCGATGCGAACGATGAACTTGTACTTGAATTAGCGGTAACTGCAAGATGTGAGTACATTGTGACACATAATATCCGCGACTTTAAAGGCAGTGATAAGTTTGGGATTAAATCCATAACGCCACGAGAGTTTTTGCGGATTATCCATGAGGTGAAAGAATGAGCGCATTAAGTTTACGTTTGCCCAAATCTTTACACGAGCAACTTCGTGAATTGGCACAGGAAGAAGGTATTTCTGTCAATCAGTTTGTTATGCTTGCAGTCGCGGAAAAGGTCGCCGCTATCTCTACGATTGAGTATTTAGAAAAACGCGCCAAGCGTGGCAGTCGTGAGAGATTTTTAGAAATCTTAAATAAAGCCCCTGACGTCGAGCCAGAGGAGTTCGATAGATTGTGACGGGGGCTGCTGGGAATTGTCCACTTTCCCGAACAAAAGGGCAGCGTGGCATGATCTTCTGGAGATCGACGCCCAGGGCTGGAGCCTGAATCCGGGCCGATATGTGGGCGTCGCCGATCGGAAAGAGGACGACTTCGACTTTTTTGACCGGCTTGAGGCATTGAATGAGGAACTGGAGTCGCTGAACGCAGAGGCGCGGGAACTTAAAAGCCGTATTGCGGAAAATATATTGAAATTACTGGGAATTTGATGAGGAGGCACCCATGCAGGCCATAGAATTTGAAACTCGGATTGATAAGAAAGGGCATATCCATTTGCCGGAAGAGTATCAACATGCTTATGGGAAACATGTCCGACTGGTTGTCCTTATGCCGGAACAGGGAGAACCGACAAGAAAGAAACGGCAACCGGGAAGCGCCAAAGGCATCCTCAGGATATTGTCCGAAGATAATGAACACCTGAATGATTCCAGAGAATATATGGGGAACCGACAGCATTGATTGAGAAGCGACTGCGACGAAGGCATATATGGCGCCGAGGGCATTGGTTAGGCAGCCAGGACCCAGCGACGCCAACATTTGGCAATTACTCAGGGAGGAAATGATGCCGACCGTACTCATTATGCTGGGATGGAGATTGTTTTTCTTTTCGAATGAGGGGAATGAACCGATCCACATTCATTGCCGAAAAGGTGAGATGGAATGCAAATACTGGCTGGACCGGAAGAACTTTGATATTGAGGAGGAGTTTGCGTACAATTTGTCCCCAAAGGACAAAAGGCAGGTTAGAAAAATTATCTTTGATCATTTTGAGCATATCGAGGAGCAATGGGATGAATTTCAACGGAGAATGAAGCGATGAAAAAGCATCATGAGGTTCGGAATTTAAGGTTCGAGGCTCAAGTCCTGATTCTATCAATTGATGGAGAAGAGAGAAGGTTCCGTTTGTCCGAAGTATCCTCTGCACTTGAAAAAGCTTCTGATCGTGAGAGGAATACGTTTGAAATTTCCCCATCAGGATATGGAATTCATTGGCCCTTACTGGATGAAGACATCTCCGTAGATGGCCTGCTGGGAATTGTCCACTTTCCCGAACAAAAAAGAAATGTGGCATGATCTTCTGGAGATCGACGCCCAGGGCTGGAGCCTGAATCCGGGCCGGTATGTGGGCGTCGCCGATCGGAAAGAGGACGACTTCGACTTTTTTGACCGGCTTGAGGCATTGAATGAGGAACTGGAGTCGCTGAACGCAGAGGCGCGGGAACTTAAAAGCCGTATTGCGGAAAATATATTGAAATTACTGGGAATTTGATGAGGAGGCACCCATGCAGGCCATAGAATTTGAAACTCGGATTGATAAGAAAGGGCATATCCATTTGCCGGAAGAGTATCAACATGCTTATGGGAAACATGTCCGACTGGTTGTCCTTATGCCGGAACAGGGAGAACCGACAAGAAAGAAACGGCAACCGGGAAGCGCCAAAGGCATCCTCAAGGTGCTGTCTGAAGACAATGAACACCTGGATGATTTCAGGGAGTATATGTCATGAGCATTTTGCTGGATACGCATACGCTGTTGTGGTTTCTGCTGGACGATCCCCGATTGAGCAGAAAAGCCCTGGAGATCATCGTTGAAGCCGATGGATCGATCTTCGTCAGTCCTGCCAGCCTTTGGGAAATTGCCATCAAGATAAGCCTCGGCAAGTATGCGCTCCCGGCCCCATTTGCAGCCTTTTGGGAGGAACAGTTCAAAACCAATGACTTTACGCTCTTGCCCATCGGCATATCCCACGCGGCTCGCATTGCGGAACTACCCTTTCATCACCGTGATCCTTTTGATCGTTTGATCATCGCCCAGTCGCAAGTGGAGGGGGTTCAGGTGATCAGCAACGATACAATCTTCGATCAATATGGCGTGAATCGGATATGGTGAGAAGTTGAGTGCGAAAAGGGAAGGCAGGGCTGGAGCCTGAATCCAGGCCGGTATGTGGGCGTCGCCGATCGAAAAGAGGACGACTTCGACTTTTTTGACCGGCTTGAGGCGTTGAATGAGGAACTGGAGGCCCTGAACGCAGAGGCACGGGAGCTGGAAGAGCGGATTTCCGAGAATGTGGCAAAGCTGCTGGAGGGGAAATGATGGCAAACAAAAGACGTGATCCGGTCAAAAAGGAACCTTTGCCTGCTATCGTATCGCGCCCGCTTCTGGAAGACCTCCGGCGGATGATCGAGGAGACCCGACAAGGTGTTGCCGTCGCGGTCAACGCCGCCCTGACCATGCTCTACTGGAAAGTGGGCAGGCGGATTAGAGAGGATATCCTTCAGGAGAAACGTGCGGAATACGGAAAGCATATTTTGCCGACACTGTCGGCAAAATTGACTATCGAGTTCGGCCGTGGCTGGAACGAGCGCAATTTGGCCTACATGGTCAGATTTGCGGAAGCATTTCCCGATGAAACGATTTTGCACACATTGTGTGCAAAATTGAGCTGGAGTCACTTTCGCCTGATCGTCGGCATGGACGACCCGCTCAAACGCGATTTCTACGCTGAGTTGTGCCGGATCGAAGGCTGGTCCACAAGAACGTTGGAGAAAAAAATTGGCTCCATGCTTTTCGAGCGAACGGCGCTGTCGCGCAAACCGGAAAAACTCATTGAACAGGAACTCAGTTATTGCGAGAAACAGAGAATCTGACCCCCGACCTGGTCTTTCGCGATCCGTACCTACTGGATTTTCTCGGCCTCAAGGACACATTTGCCGAAAAGGATGTCGAAGCCGCGATTCTGAGGGAGATGGAGGCGTTCATTCTGGAACTCGGCGTAGGGTTCGCCTTCCTGGAACGTCAGAAGCGAATCACTCTGGATGGCGACGATTTCTACCTGGACCTGCTTTTTTTCCATCGCAACCTGCGGCGCCTGGTGGCTATTGAGCTGAAACTTGACAAATTCCGCCCCGAACACAAGGGGCAAATGGAGCTGTACCTGCGCTGGTTGGATAAATACGAGCGCCGCGAGGGCGAAGAGACACCCCTGGGAATGATTCTCTGCGCCGGCAAGAAGCAAGAGCAGATCGAACTGCTGGAACTGGGCCATTCCGGCATCCATGTGGCCGAATACCTCACCGATTCACTTCCGAAAGAGGTGCTGCAAACCAAGCTCCGCAAGGCCATCGCCATCGCCCGCAGACGGTTGGAGAACCGGGACGAAAAGGGGTTTGCGGGGAATGTGGGCAGGTTGAGGGAGGGATTGTGATGGCGGTAGAATGGCAAACCATCCCGATAAGAGAAGTCTACGCGGGGATGTACGATGGCCCACATGCCACCCCAAAGCCGTCAGAGTCTGGGCCCATTTTTCTTGGTATCAAGAATGTGGGAGAGACTGGTCAACTTGACCTTTCCAGTATTCGTCATATTTCAGAGGAGGAATATCCTCGGTGGATCAAGCGTGTTGAACCGAGGCATGGGGATATAGTGTTTTCTTACGAAGCCACCTTAAATCGCTATGCAATGATTCCGAAAGGTTTTCGAGGCTGCCTTGGCAGGCGAATGGCCTTAATTCGGCCCGATAAATCCAAGACTTGCGGAAGGTTCTTGTATTATTACCTGTTCGGCCAAAAGTGGCGGAATGTTATTGCTCAAAATACATTGATTGGCTCCACGGTTGATAGAATCCCAATAGCCAAGTTCCCCGATTTTCCAATAACCATTCCTCCCCTCCCCACCCAACGCAAAATCGCATCCATCCTGTCCGCCTATGACGACCTGATCGAGAACAATCTGCGGCGGATCAAGATCCTGGAGGAGATGGCCCAGGCCCTTTATCGGGAGTGGTTTGTGAAGTTCCGCTTTCCCGGGCATGAGAAGGTGCAGATGGTGGATTCACCGCTGGGGAAGATTCCGGAGGGGTGGGAGGTCATGAAGTTAGGCGAAAGGGTAGAACTCGCCTATGGTAGAGGTTTAAGAAAAGCCGAGCGAAAGCCCGGAGATATTCCTGTCTTTGGGTCCAGCGGAATTGTAGGGTATCACAACCAATCGATTGCCGATGGTCCGGGAATAGTAGTTGGACGCAAAGGCAATGTAGGGACTGTCTTTTGGTCGGATACTGCTTTTTACCCAATCGACACGGTTTTCTACGTAAAGACCGATTTACCAGTCCATTACGTTTTTTATAACTTGCAGCACCAGAATTTCATTAACAATGATGCCGCAGTTCCAGGGCTCAACCGGAATCAAGCACATTCACTTCCATTTATCGTCCCAGCAAAGAGACTCATTGACCATTTCTCGGAATCAGCGGATTTGGCATTCCAACAGACGAGCAATCTCAAGAGTAGGGTTGAGAATCTTCGCCAAACCCGCGACCTTTTGCTCCCCAAACTCATCTCCGGCGAGCTGGACGTATCCCACCTGGACATTTCTATTCCCGAGGAGGCCGCATGAGTGCGTCATTGGCAAGGGGCTATACCGAAGACGCGCTTGTGGAGAAGCCAGCCATTGAGATGCTCAAGCGGATGGGGTGGGAGCATGTGGATGGCTTTCATGAGTTTGAGCGGGTCGGCGGGAGTCCGTTGGGGCGGGAGACCAAGGCGGAGGTGGTGCTCCTGTCGCGTCTCAGGCCGGCCCTGGAAAGGCTCAATCCGGCGTTGGCCGATCAGGCCATTGATTTGGCTATCGAAGAGATCCTGCGGGACCGGTCGCGGCTGAGCATGGCCGCGGCCAATCGGGAGGTGTATGAGCTGGTCAAAAACGGGATTCGGGTGGAGATCCCGGACCCGAACGGGGAGGAGGAGCGGATCGAAGTGGTCCGGGTGGTGGACTGGGACCATCCGGAGGCGAACGACTTTCTGGCGTGCTCCCAGCTTTGGATCGCTGGCGATATGTACACGCGTCGGCCGGATGTGGTGGGGTTTGTGAACGGGATTCCGCTGATTCTCATGGAATTCAAGGCCGTTGACCAGCGGCTGGAGACTGCCTACACCGGGAACATAAGCGACTACAAGGATACCATCCCGAATCTGTTCTGGTACAACGGGCTCATCATCGTCTCCAACGGGAGTCGGGCCAAGGTGGGGAGCGTGAGCGCCGGGTGGGAGCATTTCGGCGACTGGAAACGGGTGGAGAGCGAAACCGAGGCCGAATCGGTTAGCCTGGAAACGGTGATTCGGGGCACCTGCCGGCCGGACCGGCTCCTGGACCTTCTGGAGAACTTCACCCTGTTCATGGACGCGCCGGGCGGGCTCATCAAGATCGCGGCCAAGAACCACCAGTACTTAGGGGTGAATAATGCGCTCGTGGCCATGGCGGACATCGAGGGCCGGAAGGGGCGTCTGGGGGTGTTCTGGCACACCCAGGGGAGCGGGAAGAGCGTGTCCATGATCTTCTTTTCCCAGAAGGTCCTTCGCAAGCTCCCGGGAAACTGGACCTTTGTGATCGTGACCGACCGTAAGGAACTGGACGCCCAAATCTACAAGAACTTTGCCTCCAGCGGGGTCGTCACCGAATCCAAACCCCAGGCCGAGTCCAGCCGCCACCTGCGCCAGCTCCTGACGGAAGACCACCGCTATGTGTTTACCCTTATTCACAAATTCCGGACCGATACCGGCGAGGCCCACCCGGTGCTCTCCGGGCGGAACGACATCATCGTCATCACCGACGAGGCCCATCGGAGCCAGTACGACCGGCTGGCCATGAACATGCGCACGGCCCTTCCCAATGCCTCGTTCCTGGCCTTTACCGGGACGCCCCTCATGGCCGGGGAGGAAAAGACCCGGGAGGTTTTTGGCGACTATGTGAGCATCTACGATTTCAAACAGTCGGCCGATGACGGGGCCACGGTCCCCCTCTACTATGAAAACCGCATCCCGGAACTTCAGCTCTCCAATGAAAACCTCAACGAGGACATGGAGCGACTCCTTGAGGAGGCCGAACTCGACGAGGAGCAGGAATGGAGGCTGGAGAGAGAGTTTGCCCGGGAATACCATCTGGTTACTCGGGACGACCGGCTGGAGGCGGTGGCGGAGGACATTGTCAAGCACTTCACCCACCGGGGCTTTCCCGGAAAGGCCATGGTGGTCTGCATCGACAAGGCCACGGCTTTGAGGATGTACGACAAGGTCCGGAAATACTGGAAGGAGGGCCTGTCCAGGCTCATGGACGATGTGGCCTCGTCCCTTGACGAACAGCAGGAGGAGCTGAAGGCCAGACTCCGGTTCATGGACGAGACCGATATGGCCGTGGTGGTCTCCCAGGCCCAGAACGAGATCCGGGACATGCGGGAAAAGGGGCTGGATATCCGTCCCCATCGGAAACGGATGGTGGAAGAGGACCTTGACAAGAAGTTCAAAAACCCGGATGACCCGTTCCGCCTGGTCTTTGTGTGCGCCATGTGGATGACGGGCTTTGATGCGCCTCCGTGCTCCACCATTTATCTCGACAAGCCCATGCGCAACCATACCCTGATGCAGGCCATTGCCCGGGCCAACCGGGTCTTTCGGGATAAGGTGAACGGCCTGATCGTGGATTATGTGGGGGTGTTTCGGAACCTCGAAAAGGCCCTGGCCATCTATGGATCGGGGGTGGGCGGCGCAGCTTCCGAGGGTGAAAAGCCGATCCGGGAAAAAGCGGCCCTGGTGGCGGAGCTGAAAGATGGCATTCGTGAATGCACGGCGTTTTGCAGAGACAACGGGATTGACGCGGGGGCCGCTGAGCAGGCTGAGGCGCTGAAACGGATCCGGATGATGGATGATGCCGTGGAGGCCCTGGTGAAGACCGACGACATCAGAAAGGGCTTCCTCAACCTGGCCGACGGGGTGGACCGTCTGTACAAGGCCGTGTTGCCGGACCCGGAGGCCAATGCCTTTGCCGGGGCCAGAGGGCTTTTCAAGACCCTGGCAGGGAGGATCCGGGCGCTGTCGCCCCCGGTGGATATCTCGGGGATCATGGACAGGGTGGAAAAGCTTCTGGATCGTTCCATCTCCACCGAGGGGTATGTGATCGAGGACCCGGCAGATCCCTATGGCAGGGACCATCGAGTGGACCTGAGCCGGATCGATTTCGAGGCCCTGAAAAAGAGGTTTGAAGGGGGACGGAGGCGTACCGAGGCAGAAAAACTCAAGGGAGCAGTGACGCGAAAGCTTCGCCAGATGGTCCGCCTGAACCGCACCCGAATGGATTATCTGGATCGCTTCCAGAGAATGATAGACGAATACAATGCCGGCAGCGTCAATGTGGAGGATTTTTTCCACCGGCTCATAACCTTTGCCCAAGAGTTGAACGGGGAAGAGAAACGGGCCATTTCAGAGGAGCTTTCTGAAGAGGAACTGGCCCTGTTTGACCTGCTGACTCAGCCGGAACCGGAACTCGCGGACAAAGAGAAAAGCCTGGTCAAGAAGACGGCACGGGAGCTTCTCAACAAACTCAAAGGGGAAAAGCTGGTGCTGGACTGGCGCAAGCGGCAGGAGTCGCGCGCCCAGGTGCGGGTGACGATTGAAGAGGTTCTGGACCGAGGGCTCCCCGAGGTCTACACCCGGGATCTTTTTGCCCGAAAGACCGAGGCGGTCTTTCACCATATATACGAGTCTTATTTCGGGGCCGGGCGGGGGATTTATGCTGCGGTGATGTAAGGGGGACGGTCCCGGATTTATTGAATCAAGTAATACAAATGAAGATATCAAGATGGGAGTCATACAGTGGAACTAAATGCCGAACTTCTGGGTACGCCGCTGAAGACGTACCAGACCACGATCTCCTGGAGGGAAACGACCAATTATGCCGCGTCCATCCAGGACAATAATCCGAGATATTTTGATGACAGGAATGAGGCGGGAATTGTATCTCATCCCATGTTTGCGGTATCCGTCACCTGGCCGGTCCTGAGCCGTCTGGATACATTCATCGAGTCCAGCGATTTTCCGAAAGCGGTGTTGATGACCCAGGTGCACTACACCGAGCACCTGATCTTGCATCGCCTGATCCGGCCTGGAGACGAACTCACCATTGTCGGGACGTTGAAGGCCTTTTTGCCCCATCGTGCCGGGACCCATGCCATTATCTGTCTGGAAGCCGAAGACCGGAACGGGGAACCGGTCTTCACGGAATACACCGGCGCCATGTTGCGGGGGATCGCCTGTGGAGAGGGAGGCAGGGTGGGCCAGGTCCCTCGGATTCCGGAAAATGACGCCGGAGAAGAGATCCTCTGGGCCTCCGATATCCCTGTCGATCCCCTGCGCCCCTATATCTATGATGGATGCAGCAACATTGTCTTTCCGATTCATACCTCGCCGAACTTCGCCCGTATGGTGGGCCTGCCGGGAATTATTCTGCAGGGAACCGCCACCCTGGCATACGCGATCCGTGAAGTGGTCAATTATGAAGCCGATAAAGACCCAGCCAGGATCTCCGAGATTGCATGCAGGTTCAGCGGAATGGTCCTTCCCGGAACAGATATCAGGGTGTGCTGCACCGGAAGGAATTCTCACACCGATTTTACGGACATCTTTTTTGAGGTCCGAAACGGTGATCAGGAGAAAGCGGTTCGTAACGGATATGTAAAGATACAGAAAGGGTGATTGAAATGGATATGACGGAAAGATTGCCGCTGGTGAATTCCTATATCGATAAGTGGGCCAGGACGCAGCCGGATTCGGTGGCCATGGTTCAACATGAAGACGGCAGGGAAGTTACGTATAAGCAGTTCAGGTCGCTCATTGATTTTTTTGCGCTCAAATTGCTGGATATAGGTATTCAAAAGGGCGACCGGGTGGCAACCCAGCTCGTATTGCTTCCGGAGCATATGGCCCTGATGTATGCCTGTTTTAAAATCGGGGCGATGATTGCGCCGTTGGATGTCCGGCTGAGTGAAAATGAAGTGGTTCGAGACATCAACAAGATCGATGCGGCGGCTTTTTTCTTCCTGGGAGAAACCCCTGTCCGTGATTTTAGAATGGTTGGAAAGGCGGTTCTCAAGGGGTGCCCGTCCGTCAAACACCTGGTTCAGTTCACTCCGAACCCGAAACCCGGAGATATTATCGAAGGGGCGGTCAGTATCACGGATCTCATGAATAAAGGCCCCCTGGTGTGGCTGAAGGTGAGAGATGTATTTACGGGAGCGCTGAAAAAGGCCTATCAGCAGGTGGACAAAAGAACCCCCGCCTTGATCATCTACACCACCGGGACCACCGGCGAACCCAAACCGGCGGTACTGTGCCACGAAAATATCATCGTTCAGAACCAGATCCTGGAAAGGGGCATCGACTTTAAAGGGGGCAAAAGAGATTTTTCCGTTCTTGTCAATCTTCCGCCCAGCCACGTGGGATGCGTGACCGAGACATTTATGACCACCATGTTTATCGGCGGGAAGGCCGTTCTTTTGAGGATATTTGACGCCAAGTCCACCCTGGAGGCCATTGAGCGCCACAAGGTCAGGGTGATCGGACAGATACCCACCATGTTCCGCATGCTCTGGGATCTTCCAGGCTATGAAACCTATGACCTGTCAAGCCTCGAGTTTGTCGCCTATGCCGGATCGGCCGTCGACACGACCTTTCTCAAGAAGCTCTCCACCATGGCGCCCAGATTTGGAACCGGCATCGGAATGACGGAAAATGCCGGATTTGCCACGTTTACGCCGGCAGACATATCCATCGAGGAGATGGCCGGGCAGGTGGGGCAGGCCTTTCCTGATCTGGCTCGAGTATCCATTCGAAAACCTATGGAACCGGACGGATCAGCGGGCGCGGAACTGGCCGATGAGGAGATCGGAGAAATCTGTTATCACCCTCCCATCGTATTTCTGGGATATTTCAATCAGCCCGAAGAAACCAAAAAGGCGGTTTCGACAGAAGGGATTCTCTACACCGGGGACCTGGGGTATTTCAAACAGATGGATGGATACAAGGCCCTGTATCTTTCCGGGCGAAAGAAATTTGTCATCAAACAAAAGGGATACAATGTGTTTCCGGGAGAGGTTGAAGAACATATTGCTCGAATGGAAGGGGTGGATGTGGTGGAGGTGATCGGCATGAAACATCGGCTTTTCGACGAAGGGATTTTTGCGTTTGTCCGTCCCCTTGCAGACGTCCGTCTGACCAGCGAGGACGTGATGGAACACTGCAAGTCCATCGCCTCTTACAAAAGGCCCCAGCACATTGAGATATGGCCCTTCGGTCAGGCCCTGCCGTTGACCCGAAGCACCAAAGTGGACAAGCTCAAGTTAATGGAACTGGCCGGGCCGATTGTGGAAAGATTGAGAACTGAGGGGAAGTGGGACGGCGATGCAAGCCATGGAGTGTGATCGGATGGATGTTATGTATCGTCACGGAACCCGTTCAGACACGGTATTAGAATATTTGCATGCTGCCTCTGAGTGCCCCCGAAAGCCCGGCTTTATTGCTTTTCATCCAAACCGAAGCACAATTTTCTGATCAGATTGGCGGCGATTCGGTAGGTACGGTCATCAGGGGAGAAAGGGCTGGGGCCTGCCTTTCGCGGGTTGAATTCGGTCAGATCCATGCCGATGAGGTCCGTTCCTCTGGAGAGGATTTCCCCAATGAGCCCCGCCATGCCATAGATCTGCTTCTCGTTCAGGCCCTGCCAGTTCCTGAATCGAACCCCGTCAAGGGCATTTCCGGCCCCGACATCCATGTCGATCGAGACATAGAGATGAGGGGTCTTTATACGACTCAGCACACTGCGGATCTTGGAAGGGCTGGTGAGGATATCTTTTTTGCTTATGAGGGTTACGCCGCGTCTTTTCAGCCCTGAAAACAGCCCGACGTAGCGTCGAATCCGCTCATCCTTGATCCGGAAGGAGCGTTTCGGCGGATAATCGCTGATGCCGATGAGATAGAGGTTCGAGGGCTCGATCAGGCCTTCTTCCAACAGGTGCCAGAGAAACGACGAGGCATTGAATGATTCAGGGCGGTTTTTCAGAAAGGGGTCGGCGGGATCGTACACCGAGTGGGGATTGGTCTCCATATCGTACTGAATGGCGCCGGACAAGAGGGCGGCAGGAAGCGCGTCCGTGTGGCTGTCCAGGATGACCAGGCTGGTATCCCCCGGCCTGTAGAGCCCCATCAGTTTCTTGAGAATGCCTCCGGTCAGGGAGTGGTCAACGGCCAGCATGCAGGGGGTATGGGGATATATCTCGGCCACCACATGTTCCGCCAGCATCTCGGCAAAGGAACGACAGCCATCAGTATCAATGAAGGCGACAAAATTTTCTGCCGCCAGGTGCCCCTTTTCCGTTGGGGGCGGAATGGGGCGAAGCCATTCAGGGACATCCAGCGAGCCGATTTCCTCCCAGAGACTTGAATCCACCTCCTCGCGAATGTACTCCATAACAAAGGGGTAGGGATCGTCTCCCTTCCCCACGGCGCCCATACAGGAAAGCTTTTCCGCTACAGATTCATCCCTCTCGTCGCTGTCCAGCGGGCATCCGAAGAAAACGACCTTTTTATCGCTGATGTTTTTCAAGGGTTTCCTATATCGCAAGGCGACTGTTTTCCGACGGTGACCTGCTCCCTGAATCTCCCAATGCGGTAATATCGAGGCGCCGGTCCCAGGAAAAGGATCGTCCTCATGCCCTCTGATCTTGGTTC
Source organism: uncultured Desulfobacteraceae bacterium (assembly GCA_964384085.1). Taxonomy (GTDB): domain Bacteria; phylum Desulfobacterota; class DSM-4660; order Desulfatiglandales; family Desulfatiglandaceae; genus AUK324. The sequence continues at coordinate 11,293 of CAYLJZ010000040.1, read as the reverse complement.
CACGACCGACATTACCGTGGCCGTCCTGACCTAAAAACAAAAAAAACCTGTAAGCTGTAAAGATTTTATTATCAACTTTTCATAATGGAGTCAAGCGGTTCAAGCGGCTGCCAGCAATTCTCATTATAAGGCAGCTCCGGTGTCAACATTCTGTGTGAGTGGCATTTTGCCACGACCTTTCGCGGCTCGGAAGCCGCTCCCACATGGCTATTTTCGCAAAATGACGATTGCTGAGCCATTGCCAGTGTATAGTTGAAAGGGTTCTCACAGTTGACCGGGACAGGCTGGCAGTAGGGAAAATTCAGACCGCTTCTCGAATTTTGGCACCAGTATCATGTAGAATGGTTGAACAGGGAGAGATTCGAATACATTATTGAAATAGGATCGTTTGAGAAGTCCGGGGTTGTATCAGACCCCAGCCATGTGAGATGATGCCGAATGGTTTATACCCCTTGACCCTGTAACCCTGTCATCCGTGACGGGATGTGAACGCTTCGGAAAGAGAGAGATAATGGCAAAAGCCATCATGTTCTTGGGGACCGGCAGCGATGTGGGAAAATCCATCGTCACAGCGGCCTTCTGTCGAATAGCCAGGAGAAGGGGGTTCAAAGTTGCCCCGTTCAAGGCCCAGAACATGTCCAACAATTCCTTTGTGACCGTAGAGGGAGGGGAGATCGGGCGTGCGCAGGTGGTCCAGGCCGAGGCAGCCGGCCTCCTCCCTTCCGTGCACATGAATCCCATCCTTCTCAAGCCTTCATCCCAGATGGGCGCCCAGGTGATCCTTCAGGGAAAGGTCTATGGAACCATGGATGCCCTCAATTACGATGAGCTGAAACCAAGGCTGAGAGAAGTCGTGATGGAATCTTACAGCAGGCTTTCCAGGGAGTTTGATCTTATCGTGATGGAAGGGGCAGGAAGCTGCTGCGAGATGAACCTGAAACAGAATGATCTGGTAAATTTTTCGATGGCCCGTCAGGCAGGGGCGCCCTGTGTGTTGATAGGGGATATCGACAGGGGAGGCGTCTTTGCCCAGATTATCGGGAGTTTTCATCTGATGACTCGAAAAGAAAGAGAAATCACCATCGGATTTCTCATCAACAAATTCAGGGGAGACCCGAGGCTCTTTGCGTCGGGGATGGAATACATAAAGGAGAAAACGGGTAAGCCGGGGTTCGGCCTGGTCCCGTTTTATACCGATATCCTTATTGATCCCGAAGACTCGGTGGCGGTCCAGGAGGACAGGCGCACGATAAAACCCATAGGCCCCAGGACAGTCAATATTGCCGTACTGAAGCTGACTGCCATTTCCAATTTCACGGATATCGAAGCGCTTGAAAGGGAAAAGGATGTGGTTGTGAATTACCTTTCGAGACCCCAAGACCTCTCCTCTGGATATGACTGCCTCGTTCTTCCAGGGACCAAGAACACCATTGACGACGCCCTCTGGCTGGCCCGGACCGGTTGGAAGAAGGAAATCGTCAGATTCGTAGAGGGAGGGGGGAGAGTTTTCGGGATCTGTGGCGGATACCAACTATTAGGTGAGGCCGTCAGGGACCCTTTAGGGGTCGAATCTGAAAAGAAGGTGATCCGAGGGCTGGGTCTCCTTCCTGTGGAGACCATCCTTGAAGGGGAAAAGGTGGTGAGAAAGGTGACCGGAACCTCCGTGAAAACCGGGAAACGGGTCGGCGGCTATGAGATCCACATGGGCAGAAGCCGAATCCTGAAAAAGGCCGGGGGGCCTTTGTTACGGATCCACGAGCCGGGAAAGCACCAGGGATGGGAGGAGGGGTGGTCGCTGAAGAATGGGCAGATTGCCGGGACCTATGTCCATGGCATCCTGGATTCACCCGGATTCAGAGGGGACTTCCTGAACCGAATCAGACGGGACAAAGGGCTGAAAGAAAGGCCCCCCGGGCCGGGAAGGCTTGCCCGGTTTCACCAGTATGACAAGCTTGCCGATCATTTCGAGGCCCATTGCAACGTGGATAACATCCTGTCACACCTGTGAAAACCTCACCCGTTGCGACACGTCTCATTGTGGAAAAACGCCATTGTGGAAGGGGCTTTTCAGTCCTGCGCACGGGCGGCAAGATGCCACCCACACAGTATTCTGATCCCAAATCCCCCTGAAGACGGGAATTGCTGCACCCAATGTCAGGCCTATTGAAATTGGGTCACCAAACTGATAGGATTCGATTAAAGAAAAGAGGAGATATCAGCCATGAAAAACCAAATCAAGATCCCAATTATAGCCTTTTTTGTACTCTTGCTGGCCGTTGGGTGCGCATCGAGCCGCTCGGGACAATCCTATACTCGAGATCAGGCACGCCAAAAGCAGACCGTTCAAATGGGAACGGTTGAAGGTATTGCGGCCGTCCAGATCGAGGGCACCAAGACCCCCGTGGGTGTTGTCGCAGGAGCGGCTGTTGGCGGTGTCCTTGGGGGTTCCATCGGTCATGGGTGGGGCTCAGTCCTGGCAGGGACCGCTGGCGCGGTGGCCGGCGGCCTGGCTGGCGGCGCAGTGGAGGAGGAAGTCACCAAAAAGGACGGCATTGAGATAACCGTCAGTCTGGACAGCGGGGAGACCATCGCCATTGTTCAGGAAGCGGATGAACCCTTTCGGATCGGGGACCGGGTCCGTGTTTTGACCGGCCCTGACGGTACGGCGCGGGTCAGGTATTAGGCCTCGCTCCGCCTGCCGAACTCAGGCAGTGTCCAATTAACCGGTGCCAGAGACCATGTTTGTCATTGATACGGGACATCTGAAGCTGCAACTGGAAATTGTACCCGTGGCATCTTTGCTGCTGCACGAAGAGGTTATCCCGAAGAAGGCAAACGAACTGGTACTGGAGTCCAGAAACTGGGCAGACCTGCAGAACCCGATTATCGTGGACGAAAATGGCATGGTCCTGGACGGGCACCATCGTGCGTTTGTCTTCAGAAAACTCGGCTTCAGGCATATCCTGGCATGCAGAATCGACTACTTCAATCCGGCCGTTCAGTTGCGTTACTGGTTCAGACGACTGGGAAAGATGAGAGGAGAAGAGTCGGCGAGGCGGATTATCGAGGAGATGAACGGAAAATTGGAGGAGGTGGCTGATGCCGATGCATTGAAAAGAATCCTGACGGAAAACAGTTTCCTTTGCGGCATTCAGCAGGGACACTACTTTGCAGCCGTCAGCTTCCAGAAAAATCTCTCACAGGATGCCGTCAGTGCATACCACCATGTGGAAAGGATTCAAGCCCGGTTCATCGAAATCGGAAAAACAGTGGACTATATTCCCTGCCAGGCCGTACAGGAAGAGAATTTCTGCCGAGGCCTGGGACCCGATGAGATGCTCATCTGGACGCCCCAGATTTCCAAGGAAATGGTCGTGGATGCGGTAAACCGGGAGAAACGGTTCGCACCCAAGGCGACCCGCCATCTGATCCCGGCACGGCCGATTAACGTGAATGTGCCCATTACCTTGTTCAGAGAGGAAATTTCTTTGGAAGAAATCAACCAGAAATTGTCCGATTTTCTCAAAAGGAAGAAGCTGCGACGTTTCGGCCCCGGACAGGTCCTGAACGGGAGATATTATCAGGAGGAGCTCTATGTCTTTTTCGATTAGACAACCCATATAACCCATTGCCGAACCCTCTTTGTCGACTGAGTACCGCCCCGGGCAGGGCAACGGAGGTCAGCCAAAAATGTTTGTGAGCGCCTAAAATCGAGAAGGGTCAGCCGGAAAGCAGGAGTCAGGATCGGGCATCCACTATCGAGCATCCAAAACCAGAACCAAGCTTCACACGAGGTTGCGACATGGACCGTGAACAGAGAACGATCAGCCTTTCAGCCATCGGGCCGGACGCCCCCGGGTTGGTCTCAAAAATAACAGGCAAGGTCTTTGAACTGGGAGGAAACATCATCGATGTAGAGGAAAGCTGCCGAAGGGGTTTGTTCTCCATTTTCCTCATTATCGACTTCCCCCGGTCCATCGGCCCAATGTCATCTGTGTTGGCCCGATTGAAAAGCGTCGAAGACGAGATCGGACTGAAGCTTGTGATAGGCGTTTACGACAGGGATGAGGCCGCTGCTTCATCTGAAAAAGAAAATCATCTGGTGACGGTCCTGGGAATGGATCAGACTGGAATTATCGCGAACATTTCGAGCCTTTTTCTCAAGCACCATATCAATATCGAAACCTGCAGGATGATTGCCAGAGGGAAATTCTTCTCCATGGAAATGCTCATAGACGTCAGCGGAATCATCGCTGACGGATCGACAAAGGGCGATCTAACCGCGGACACATGGAAAAGGGAGCTGAAGGAGCTGTGCGCGAAACTGGACCAGAGCGTGGTCATTCAGAGTGAAGATATCTTCAGCAAGATGAAGAAGCTCGTTGTATTCGACCTGGAATCCTCACTCCTCGATGATTTTTCCCTTCAGGATTTCATGGAAAAGGTTCGGAAGGACGTTCCATCAAAGGATCGGGCGGATCAGCATTCGAATGACAGAGACAGCCAGGTGGAATCCATTGCTGAAATTGCACGGGTCCTGAAAGGAATGCCTGCCAGCAAGTTCGAGAGGTTCAGTGAAATACTCCGGTTGGCCCCCGGATCATTCGAGTTGATTCGCGTATTGAAGTCAATGGGGTTCAAGATCGCGCTCCTGTCATCCGGCTTTGATCTTCTGGTGAAAAAGGTTTTTCAGAAGGCCGGGGTCGACTATGCATTTTCAAACACCCTTCAGGTGGATCGGTATGGGATCATCACCGGCGAATTGGAGGACCCGGTCATTACCGACGATACAAAGGAAGAGCTCCTCGAATTCATCATGAATGTGGAAAAAATCAGCAGGGACCAGGTGATTGCCATCGGAGACGGATCCACCCGGTCTCATTTTATCAAAAATGCGGGTCTTTCCATTGCCTTCAAACCGGACGGGGGGAGTGTCCAGACAGATGGATTCCTCAGCAGCGATCAGATCATGAACCTCCTTTACTGCCTCGGGATTCCAAAACGAGAACTGAAGAGGCATTTTCAAGAGGCTGTCCCATAGACAGTTGACACCCATCCCTTTCTTCCCTATACTCCCGTTGTCCTTGTGCCGCGTATCACGCCGTTCTCAGCACCGGCAAAAATATCCGTTTATTTATATTAAGAGGAGGTCAAAATGAGTCTTAATGCAAGTGATTTCAAAGATATTGATCCGGGCGAACGGGTCCTGATGGGTCCGGGGCCCAGCGATGTGCCGGCACGAGTCCTGCAGGCCATGTCCGCCCCCTGCATCGGACACCTCGACCCGGTCTTTCTCTCCATCATGGACGAAACGCAGCAACTGCTTCGGTTTCTTTTCCAGACAGGGAATGCATTGACCATACCGGTTTCCGGGACCGGGAGCGCGGGCATGGAGACATGTTTCGTCAACCTGGTGGAACCGGGAGATGAGGTCGTCGTGTGCGTGAACGGGGTCTTTGGGACCCGCATGACGGACATTGTGAATCGACTTGGCGCAAAGCTCATTCGAGTGGACGCGGAATGGGGAAAGGCCATTGACCCAGAGATGGTCCGGCAGGCCGTTAAGGGAAAAGGGCCCAAGGTCCTGGCTGTGGTCCACGCCGAGACATCCACCGGCGTCTGCCAGCCCCTCGATGACCTTCAAGCCATTGCAAAAAAGTCCGGCGCCCTCTTCCTCGTGGATATGGTGACTTCCCTTGGCGGCGTGGAGGTGGCCCTGGACCGAATGGGCATCGATGCGGCCTACAGCGGAACCCAGAAATGCATCTCCTGCCCTCCTGGCCTCTCCCCCATCTCGTTCAGCCCTACAGCCCTGAAGGTCCTTCAGGAACGGAAAACCCCGGTGACAAGCTGGTATCTCGACATGAGCCTGGTGAGCAGTTACTGGGGAGCGGACAGAAAATACCACCATACGGCCCCCATCAACATGATCTACGCCCTTCGAGAGGCACTCCGCATCATTGCGGAGGAGGGCCTCGATGCACGGTTTGCCCGTCATCTTCTGAACCACAGGGCCCTGGTGGCAGGGGTTGAAGCCATGGGACTGTCCATGCTCGTGGCGGAGGGGAAACGGCTCCCCATGCTGAATGCCATCCGCATCCCGGAAGGGGCCGACGACCTGAAGGTCCGCAAGACCCTGTTAACCGATTACGGGGTGGAAATCGGCGGGGGCCTGGGCGCCCTTGCAGGGAAGGTATGGCGGGTAGGCCTGATGGGTCATGCATCCCGCCGAAGGAATGTCTTTCTTTTCCTCGCGGCGCTGGAAACGATTCTCAAGGCCCAGGGGGTTCGCGTAGGAGCGGGAGCACTGGAAGCGGCGGCATCCGTCTACGCCTCTGCAAACGGTTAACCGACTCGCCTCACGACAGGCCGCTGTCTGATGAACAAGGGCCGGTTTTGTTGATAGAAGGTTGCAACATTCGACGAAACCGGCTTTTTGCCAATACCTTTTATTCGAAAGGGAAAACGGAATGGGTCTGATGCACGGGTCTGCAGGCTTTACGAGATATATGGCGGAGAAGACACTTCCGCACGATTTCAAGGAAGGTCTTTCTGAAACTATCGCTCGTTACGCCTTCAGGGACCTGGATGAAAAATCCATAGATGAACGATCGGCGGGCTGGGTGAACATTATGGATATGTTCGACAACCGGTTTGCCGGGATCGAGTTCCTCAAAGAACCCTATATTGCGGTGTCGCTTCGAATCGACGAAAGAAGGATACCCCCCACGGCCCTGACACAATACTGCAGGGAGGCCGAAGAAAACATTAAAGAAGAGGAACACCTCGAGTTCCTGCCGAAGAGCCGTCGCGCTGACATCAAGGAGGGGGTGAGGCTTCGCCTCCTGAAACGGGCGATCCCGGTGGCCAGGACCTATGACATGATCTGGAACACCGTCACCGGTCTTGTCGTATTCGGATGTACGGGCGCCAAGGTCTGCGACGAGTTTATCTCACGGTTTTTTCACACCTTTAACCTTCAGCTCCAGCCGATCTGCCCCTATACCCTCGCGGAACGCTACGTTGCACAAGAGGGCAATTCCCTCAATCTTTTGGACGGGCTGACCCCCACTCGCTTTCTGGAGGACCGATAACCATGCAGATCCTGGATAGGGTGAGAAAAACGGAGTTCCTGGGGAGGGAATTTCTCCTCTGGCTCTGGTATAAATCAGAGGCCGAGGACGGCATATTTGACCTGGGCGACAAGGGAAAGGCCGAGGTCTGGCTGGATGGAAAGATCACACTCCAGTCGGAAAACGAGCGGGGGGTGGAGACGATTACCTGTACCGGCGAGGCCTTGAATATGAAAGAGGCCCGGTTCGCATTGGCCGAAGAAAAAGAGATCCGTCAGGCCACGGTCAAGCTTGGTATCGGCGACAACCAATGGTCCTTTGTCCTCGATTCCACCTGGATGAACTTTCGCTCCTTCAAGACTCCGAGGGTCGTGAATGACGGTAAAGAAGACCCGGACGGGGTTTTTTACGAAAAGACATTTCTGATCGAAGAGGCGATAGCCGCCATGGACCAGATCTATTCCTCTTTTATCGAACGCCGTATTTCCCCTGAATGGATGACCGAAGACCGGCGGGCAATTTCCCGATGGATTCAGGAGGGGGCGACAGGTGGCGTAGCTCAACCCGGGTCGGCCGAAGGAGAGACGGAATGAGATGGGGTCGCCCTGCAGTGCAAGGAGACACACGGACAGAAGGCGTCTCCATGACCAGGGGAGCGAACGCCTTTTTCTGGGTCTTGATCTCTCTGGCTGCGGCCGCATGGGTCTCCGGATGTACTATTGAGCGGCTGCACCTCGTTCAAATGGACGATCTCTATATTGAGCCCATCCCTTCCTCCCTGGTCCATTTTTCGAATATTGCCGTCAAACAGGACGGAAAGGATCTGGTGATTTCGGGGGCCTTGAGCCGACGCAATCCCTCCTTTTCCGGGGCCGGCAGGGTGGATGTGGCAGTGGTCTCTCCAGCTGGAAGGCTGATCGACGCGGCGACTGCGCCCTATGCCCCGCCAATCCTTCCCAAAACTCCCGGTGCCCGAACACACCGCAGTTCCCACTTCGAGGTGCGCCTTTCCTGTGATCCCCCGCCATCGAGTATTGTGAGAATTGCATATCACGCCAAGGGTGTCTCGAGCGACCTGATGCCGGACAGCGAGAATTTCGCCGTGCCCTGCGACTATGACTACGGCGGGTGAGACCCCTGCCATAGGCGCCGAAATCCCATCTTCTTGAAGGTCCCGGGGAGCTGAAACCTTCCTACCGCTCCATAGTCTCTCCCTTTTTTCTATATTGAAACCGTATTCGAGAGGGGCTTTCCCTCTTTGAGCCGCACAATGTTGTCTGCAACCGCATGGCCCAGGGCGCTGAAAGACTGCTCGGTGACCCCGGCCGTATGGGGGGTCACCACGACACGGTCATGGGTGAGGAGGGGGTGCCCGGGAGCGGGAGGTTCGCTAGTCAGGACATCCAGGCCTGCCCCGGCGATGAGCCCCTCTGTTACCGCGGCATACAGGTCGTCTTCGTTAACGATGGGACCTCGACTGATATTGATGACATAGGCAGAGGGTTTCATCCTGGCAAACACCGAACGGTTGATCATCCCCCGTGTTTCCGGGGTCAGGGTAACGGCCGAGACGAGAAAGTCCACCTCGGGAAGGAGCGAATCGAGACGCTCGGGTCCGGCCACTTCGACAAGGCCCAGTTCCTCCGCGAGCCCCCGGGGCGGCGAAAGTTCGATCCCAAACACCTTCATCCCCAATGCTACCAGACGCCGGGCAAGGGTCCGCCCTACTGCTCCCAGGCCGATGATCAGGGCATTGCGGTCAATGAGGGCCTGGCCCCTGGGCCGTCCCCACTCCCCCCGGGCGATGGCCTCCTGGCTGGCCTTGAAAAGCCGAGAGCAGGCCATCATCAAAAATACGCCCCCCTCGGCCGTGCACTCGGCGTGGACCGGGGCCTGGCTCCCTGGCACATTGGCCACCGGTATCCCCCTTGCGCCAGCCGAGCGGATGTCCACGCCTTCCAGGCCCACGCCGAACTGCTGGATCAATTTCAGATCCTGGGCGGAATGGATGACATCTGATGTAATCCGGGTCATGGACGGGATCAGGACCTCCGCCCCCCCGGCCTCTTCGAGGACCTGTTCCTGCCTGCAGCAGCGGATCTCATCCTTCGGAAGGAGGCGCGTGAGGATCTCTATCATGGCCGGGAATATGTCGTCGCAGATCAAAATTCGCATCTGTTCAGGCCGCCCTCCTTGTCTCGGCCATGAAGGCCATCTGTTCAAACCCCGTTGCCGGGGGCGTGCGGCGCTCCGCTTCCGGCTTGAGAACCAATTTCAACGCCCCTTCGGGGCACGCGACCACGCACAGACCGCAACCGATGCATCGATCCCGATCGATCTCTGCCGCCCCATCCTCATTCATTCCAATGGCGTCCATCTGGCAGCGATCCAGGCAGGTCTCGCAACCGATGCACAGATCCGGATCGACCGTTGCAAAATAATTGGAGAAGACCTTCTCGGCAGGCCTGGGATACCGTTTCAGAGAGGTGAGGACCCCGCAGCAGTCGCCGCAGCAGTTGCACATCCCTCCGGGATTCTGTGCAGTGGCGGGCTGGGTGACCAGGCCGGCTTCCTGGGCCTCTCTCAATATTCGAATCGCTTCATCTGTGCTGACCTCACGCCCCATGGCCCGGTCCACATAGTACTGGCCCATGGAGCCAAACATAAAACAGGTCTCCAAAGGCTTATCGCACCCCTGACCCACCAGGCGTTTCTGCTTTCTGCAGATGCAATCCGTCACCACCACCCTTCCTGCCTTCCTCAGTATCTCGGCGGCGTCTTCATAGGAAGCCACATGGTGGAGGACCTCGATGGACCGTTGAACCGGTACCGTTCGCAGAAAGGCGGCCGCCCCCCGGGTGATGGCCCCATGGAACCCCTCATCCATATATCTCTGGACCAGCCCGGCCAGTCGAGGCTTCAGCGTGGACACCTGGAATTCAAACAGTCCATGGACAAACGGGATAGCCCCGTATTTGACACGGTCGCCCTTGCGCAGGCGAAAGAGAAGCCCCCTTCCGACATGTCGTCCAGGTGGGCCGCTACTGGTTCAAGCGGCCGATCGATGCGCCTTGCCACCTCTTCCGGGGTATCCGGTTGCGGCGTCAGATGGAGGAACAATTCCGCATCGTCTTCGCTGAACAACTCTTTCAGGATATCGATCTCGACCCCGGAATCGGTAGCGGGGAACCCCATTGAATACTGGTCCAGCCGCTCCTGCAATCGTCTAAAGATGTCTTCCGTCATAGGATCCTCCCAAAATCGTGGTAAGCTGAACAGGCCCAAAAAATTGAGGCTGTGGGCTTCATCCGTATCACATTCGCGTTGATCTCCCTTCGCGTTGTGTGTAAGCGCTTTTTCAGGATACAGCAGATGAATGCCGATATCAATTGATATCACGCGCCTGAACCGGAAACAGAGGGCAGGAAAGACACGCCATGGTACAGACCGACACATCACAAAGCGTGAGTGAGCCCATAAAACCCACGTACCTTCTGATAGAAGCGATGACAACCAACCGGTCCGTGGGGGTCTCTTTCCCAAAGGACGCAACACAGAATTCCACTCCCCGTGGAACGCTCCCTGTACCCTCAATACGTTCTGGAACAGGCAGGGAGAACATCGGCTTTGATCGAGGGGATCTCCTGGAGCTGTTGGGGCGCTCAGTTAACGACCTCACTGCCGTATCCATGAAATGACTCACGGATTTGCGTCCTTTGGGAAAGACACCCCCACGGACTTTTTTCACACACCCAAAGTGATACAAATCCACAAATTCGATTGGCATCGTGTTATAATTGACATGCCTATCCGGTTAGTTCAGGTGTGCTCCTCCGTATCAGCATGAGTCCACATAATGGAATGCGGAATGGTGGAATAATGGAATATTGGGACCTGAAAACAGAGCTTTTCCGCCAAACCCAGTATTCCAACATTCCAGTATTCCATTATTCCGATTGGGGCAGAGCTCTTAAGTTATCTCGGCCGCAATACCTGAGTGAACCGGATAGGCATAATAATTGATTGCAATGGTCCATAGGATTTGTGATTGTCGATTGAATAGCGTTTTGAAAACAAGAGGGTGAGACACATTCGAAGGGCTTAAAACAGGAGACTCATGATCGTCCAAATATACGAAATCCAGACGCCGCCGGAAGCGGAAAAATGCATTGAAATGGGGGTGAACCATATCGGGAGCGTGATCCTGAGTCAGGAGGAAT
>CAYLJZ010000039.1:0-25932 GCA_964384085.1 uncultured Desulfobacteraceae bacterium | reverse complement strand
GCCCACAACGCGGACGTGACCATCGCTGTCAAGGAATTAGGGAGGGAATCCGCAAACCAGTACGGGATCGTGGAGGTGGACAACGATTTCGGGATAACCGGGTTTCAGGAAAAACCCGAGGATCCCCGTACGATTCCGGGCGACAGCAGCCACGTACTGGCCTCCATGGGCGTTTATATCTTCAAAACCGAGGTCCTGATCGACCTGCTGGCCAAGAGTTCACAGACCGACTTCGGCAAGGACATCCTGCCGGAGATCCTCGACAGCCATCGTCTCATGGCATATCCCTATCGCCGGGAGAACAAGATTCGGGATATCATTTTTTATACCGATGAAGAAGGGATCCTCAGGGAAAAGCGGGTCGATCATGCCAGAGATTCATCCTACTGGCGGGATGTCGGGACCCTCGACGCCTACTGGAATGCCAATATGGACCTGACCGGAGTGGATCCCTATTTCAACATGTACGGCAGGCTCTGGCCCATTCGCACCTTTCAGCGCCAGCATCCACCGGTCAAGACGGTTTTTTCCCAGGAAGGGGGTCCCAACCCGAGGGCGGGTCGGGCGCTGGAGTCCCTGGTGGCCCATGGGTCCATCATCAGCGGCGGTTTGGTCAGGAACAGCGTCCTGTCGTACAATGTGTTTGTTCACAGTTGGTCCCTGGTGGAGGAATCGGTTATCATGGAAAATGTGGTCGTCGGCCGGCATGCCCGAATTAAAAAGGCCATTATCGCAGAAGGGGTGGATATCCCTCCCTATACTGAAATCGGGTATCATCCCGAGGTGGACAGGGATCGGTTCACTGTGACGCCCCGGGGAATCACTATCGTGACGAACGAGGATTTTCCGAAGACGAGCTGAAAGGAGCAGAAGTCGGATGTCGGAGGTCAGATGTCGGATGTCGGAGGTCAGAGGTCGGAGGTCGGGGGTCGGAGGTCGGGGGTCGGAAGGAGGGGGAGCTAACGTACAATGTGACCCAACAGACTCAATAAACCCAATGAACTCCAAAAACGAGCAACCATGAACGATCAATCGAATCGGGTGTCGTAAATGAAGGCAAAGGTCGAATACAGTATTGTCCCCAATCTCTCTGCCCGGTTGGGTTCTCTCAGGAAACTGGCTTACAATCTCTGTTTCAGTTGGAAGAGCGAAATCCGGGACCTTTTTCAGCGTATTGACCCGGGGCTGTGGTCCGTATGCCGGCACAATCCGGTTCTGATGCTCGGTCTGGTCAGTCAGGAACGCCTGGATGAATTGTCTGAAGATCAGGGCTTCCTGGCCCAGTTGGAGCGGGTCGATCACGATTTCGAGCGCTACATCTCTCAGCCTCGTATCCATTCAGAGGATTATTCTCCGGACTTTCCCATCCAGGTCGCCTACTTCTCGGCCGAGTTCGGTCTGGCTGCATGCCTTCCGGTCTATTCCGGCGGCCTGGGGATCCTGTCCGGGGATCATCTCAAATCCGCCAGTGATCTGAATGTGCCCTTGGTGGGGGTGGGGCTCCTCTACCAGGAAGGATACTTCAGTCAGTATCTCAGCTCGGACGGGTGGCAGATGGAGACCTACCCGCTCAATGATTTTGCCAACATGCCGGTCACACAGGTCATCGGCCCGGATGGGAAACCGCTCCAGGTGTCGGTGGACTTCAAGGGAACGCCTGTCCGGGTCGCCATCTGGCGCGTGGCCGTGGGAAGGATATCCCTCTATCTGCTGGATACCAATGTTCAGGAAAATCCCCCGGAATTTCGCGGGACCACGGCACAGCTTTACGGAGGGGACCGGGACATGCGGCTGCGGCAGGAGATTGTTCTGGGGATCGGGGGGATCCGGGCACTGAAGGCCCTCGGCATCGATCCCACGGTGATTCATATGAATGAAGGCCATTCCTCTTTTAGCGCCCTGGAGCGGATCAATCTCCTGAGAAAGGAAAAAGGGCTCTCTTTTGACGCGGCCCGGGAAATCGTCATTGCCACCACGGTCTTTACCACCCACACGCCGGTCCCTGCCGGGAATGATACCTTCGATCCTGCCCTGGTCAGGGCTTATTTCGAGCAATATGCCACGGAATTAGGCATCAATTTCAGGGTCCTGTTAGGGTATGGCCGCCTGGAGCCGAGGGATGAATCCGAGCCTTTCGGCATGACGACCCTGGCCCTGAGGCTCTCGGCCCATGTCAACGGGGTGAGCCGCCTTCACGGGGAGGTGTCCAGGGCCATGTGGCACAAGATCTGGCACCGACATCCGGTCGAGGATGTGCCCATCGATCACATCACCAACGGCGTCCATGTCCCCACCTGGAGTTCAGGAGATATGGCTTCCCTTTTTAACAGCTATTTAGGTCCGAACTGGAGTGAAGATCCCGACAACGAGCGGATATGGGAGCAGGTGGTGCAGATCCCCGCCAGCGAGCTCTGGCGCGCCCATGAACGCCGGAGAGAACACCTGGTCAGTTACGCCCGCTTCCGCCTCGGCAATCAGCTTGCTCGACGGGGGGCATCCAACGAAGAGATCCGGGCCGCAGCAGAGGTCCTTTCCCCTGAGGTCCTGACCATCGGTTTCGCCCGTCGATTCGCCACATACAAGCGGGCCACTCTCCTGTTCAGGGATCCGGAACGGCTCGATCGCATCGTCAACCATCCCCAGCACCCGGTGCAGGTCATTATCGCCGGCAAGGCCCATCCCATGGATAACGAGGGGAAGGATTTCATCAAGCGTATCGTTCATCTGGCCCGGCAGGAGCGTTTCCGCAGGCGTATCATCTTCCTGGAGGATTACAACATCGACGTGGCCCTCCGCCTCCTTTCGGGGGCCGACATCTGGCTGAACACCCCCCGCCGCCCCCTGGAGGCCTGCGGGACCAGCGGCATGAAGGCCCTGGCCAACGGGTGCCTGAACCTGAGCGTCCTGGACGGCTGGTGGGATGAGGGGTACCACCGCGACTTCGGCTGGGCCATCGGCCGGGGCGAGGTCTATCAGAACCATGAGGCCCAGGACGACATCGAGAGCCAGGATCTTTACAACTGCCTCGAAAAGGAGATTGTCCCCCTCTTTTACCGGCGGGGCCAGGCCGATATCCCGAGGGAGTGGGTAGAAAAGATGAAGGCCGGACTCAGCCGGCTGGTGCCCATATTCAACACCCACCGAATGGTGCAGGAATATATGAATCGCTACTATATCCCCAGCGCCAAGCGCTTCGACGCCCTGTCGCGCGATAACTTTGCCGGGGCGTTGAGCCTTTCAGAGTGGGTCCAGAAGATCCGGACCGGTTGGCATGAGGTGGCCGTGCAAGAGATTCTCCCAGACAATGTTCGGGAAAGACCGGTAGGAGACCGGGTGGAGGTGGCCGCCCGAATCAAGTTGGGCTCGATGTCGCCCGAAGACGTGACAGTGGATGCCTATTACGGCCGAATGGACCCGAACGGCAACTTTGTGGAACGGGATACAATACCCTTGGAGGCGGTTGAATCGACCGATGGCCTTCACCTGTATCGCGGGTATGTCCCGTGCGAAAAGACAGGCCGATTTGGGTACACGGTGCGCGTTATGCCGAGCCAGCACCGGCTCGAAAACAGGTTCGTCATGGGTCTGGTGACGTGGGCGTGACGGGGGATTGAAATGAGTGTTGCCTCTGCCGGTACGATGAAACGCGATGAACTCAAGGCCCTCCTTTCCGGTGAGATGCGGGACCCCTTTGACGTGCTGGGGGTCCATCCGGTTGCCCTGGGCTCGGGGCCGGGGGTGGTGGTGAGGGCATTCCTTCCCGGGGCGCGAAGGGCAGCGGCCCTTGACCTGAATCCCGGAAAAGAGACCGGGATGCCCCTCATTCACGAGTCAGGCCTCTTTGAGCTGATCCTGGAGGGAAAGAGAGAGATTGCGCCATACCGTCTCAAGGTGGATTTCGGCGCCGGTCTGACGTCCTCCTTCTATGACTCCTATTCCTTTTCTCCTGTTCTGTCGGAATATGACCTCTACCTCTTCAACCAGGGAAACCATTACGAGATCTATGAGAAGCTGGGCGCCCATGTGATCCGCCATCAGGGGACCTCCGGCGTCCTCTTCGCTGTGTGGGCCCCGTCTGCGGCCCGCGTGAGCGTGGTGGGCGATTTCAATCAATGGAACGGCAGGCGGCACATGATGCGCTGCCGGGGGGCCTCCGGCATATGGGAGATTTTTGTCCCCCACCTGGGTCCGGGGCTCCTGTATAAGTTCGAGATTCGAACGACCGACGGCACGATCCTCATTAAAGCCGACCCCTTTGCATTCTGTTTTGAAAAGCGACCCAAAACAGCCTGCGTCGTCTATGATCTGAACCGGTTTGTCTGGACCGATCAGGAGTGGATGACATCCCG
Source organism: uncultured Desulfobacteraceae bacterium (assembly GCA_964384085.1). Classification (GTDB taxonomy): domain Bacteria; phylum Desulfobacterota; class DSM-4660; order Desulfatiglandales; family Desulfatiglandaceae; genus AUK324. The sequence continues at coordinate 21,583 of CAYLJZ010000039.1, read as the reverse complement.
GTCCGCCCATAACCCCCTGACCCGCCCCATGAGCGTCTACGAGGTGCACCTGGGATCATGGCGACAGCACGGGGAAGCGAAAGATCCGGCTCAGGCGTGGTTGACCTATCGGGAAGCGGCCGAGGAGCTGGTCCCCTATGTCAAGGAGATGGGTTTCAATTTCATCGAGTTCCTCCCCCTGGCCGAGCATCCCTTCGATGGATCGTGGGGCTACCAGGTGACCGGTTATTATGCGGCCACATCCCGTTACGGCACGCCCGACGACCTGAGGTATCTGGTGGACCGTTGCCATGCCGAGGGGATCGGCGTTATTTTAGACTGGGTCCCGGCGCACTTTCCTAAGGACAGTTATGCCCTGGAATATTATGACGGCACCCATCTGTACGAGCACGCAGACCCGAAACAGGGGATACAGCAGGACTGGGACACCCTTGTTTTTAACTTCGGCCGCAATGAGGTGAGAAATTTCCTGGTGGCCAATGCCCTTTTCTGGTTCGACGCCTACCACATCGACGGCTTACGGGTGGATGCGGTCGCGGCCATGCTTTATCTGGATTATTCCCGAAAAGAAGGGGAGTGGGTCCCCAACCGGTACGGGGGGAGGGAAAACCTCGAGGCCATCGAATTCATCAAGAGCCTCAACACGCAGGTCTACGGCCGATTCCCCGGGGCAATCACCATCGCCGAGGAATCCACTGCCTGGCCCGGGGTGACCCGGCCCGTGCACCTGGGCGGGCTCGGATTTCTGTTCAAATGGAACATGGGCTGGATGCACGACATGCTCAGCTTCATGTCCAAAGACCCGATCCACCGCCGGTTTCACATGGACAATCTGACCTTCGCCCTTCTTTACGCCTTTCACGAAAATTTTATCCTCCCCCTGTCCCACGACGAGGTGGTGCACGGCAAGGCGTCCCTCCTCTCCAAGATGCCGGGGGACAACTGGCATAAGTTCGCCAATCTAAGACTCCTGTTCGGATACATGTATGGGGAACCCGGCAAAAAGACCCTTTTCATGGGCGGGGAACTGGGTCAGTGGTCGGAGTGGAATCACGAGGAACAGCTCCCCTGGGACCTTCTCCAGTATGACTTGCACGCCGGTCTGCAACGACTTGTTCGCGACCTCAACCGCCTCTATCTATCGGAACCGGCATTTTACGAGCTGGACTATGATGTTTCCGGGTTTGAATGGATCGATTTCAGGGACACGGACGCCAGCGTGGTCTCTTTTATTCGGCGGGGCCGGTCGCCCGGCGAGACCTTGGTATTTGTCTTCAATTTTACGCCGGTCCCTCGAATCGATTATCGAATCGGCGTGCCTGGGGAAGGATATTACCGGGAACTCCTGAATTCCGATGCCGCCTGTTATGGCGGGAGCGACGTTGGGCTCGGCGGCGGGGTGCTGGCCGATCCTCGACCCTGGCACAACCAGCCCTGTTCCGTCAGCATTCTCCTTCCCCCCCTTGGGATGCTCCTATTGAAGCCGAAGGCGCAAGGCGCAGGGAGCCAGCAGTAGGGGATAAGGAGGCAGTCGGCAGAAAGCTGTCAGGGGCGGCCGAGGTCAACCTGTTGAGCTTGGAAGCCTCGCCTCCTCATCAGCCATCAGCCATGACCGATCAGCTATGAGCGATTCCCACGTCTGTCAATCTACAAGCGACAAGCGAAAAGCGACAATCATCAATCCTCAATCCCCCATGTCCCCTTCCATAGGTCTCTGTCAGCACAAGCAATTTCTCTTCAACAGCCAGGGTGATTCGACCGGGATGGAGCTGCCAGGTCCAGTTGCCTGAAGGGGTGGCCGGTTGGTTCATTCGAGCATCCTGGCCCAGGCCTAAAATGTCCTGCATGGGAATGACGACGGTATCCGCCACCGACATCATGACCAGCCGGATCATTTCCCAGGCGATCTCATGGACCGGGGGTTCCCGATAAAGATAGCGAAAAAGACGCTCTTTCTCTTCGCGAGTAGCCTCGTTGTCGAACCATCCCCGCAGGGTATTGTTGTCGTGGGTCCCGGTATAGGCCACGCAGTTTCTGGAATAGGTATGGGGAAGAAAGGGGTGCATCGGGTCATTGTCCGCGAACGCAAAAAGGAGGACCTTCATGCCCGGAAACTGAAAGCGCTCCATGAGTTCATAGACATCGGGCGTAATGAACCCCAGGTCTTCCGCAATCACCGGAAACCGTGTAAACCATTCCGTCAGTGTCTTGAAGAAATGCTCTGCCGGGACCTCCTTCCACTCGCCGTTCAGGGCGGTCTCCTCGCCCGCCGGGACCTCCCAGTATTTCACCAGCCCTCGAAAGTGATCGATCCGAACCCGGTCAAAGGCGTTGAGCGTATGACCCATGCGCTCGATCCACCACCGATACCCGCTCTCTTTCAGCACATCCCACCGGTAGACCGGGTTATTCCACAACTGGCCGGTTTCACTAAAATAATCGGGAGGCACACCCGACACTTCAGTGGGGACCTTGTCCTTGTCGAGTTTGAAGATATGCGGGTTCACCCACACGTCCGCGCTGTCATAAGACACATAGATGGGGAGGTCCCCAATCATCTGTATCTCTTTTTCATTACAATAGGATTTGAGGGAAAACCACTGTTTAAACGCGAGATACTGAAGGAATTTCTCCTTCTCCACCTTATCATTCAGCCGCTGGGCCGCCGCTTTGAGGGCGTTGGGGTCCCTGTCCCGCAAGGCCTCGGGCCACAGGCTCCAGACCAGTCCCTTGAACTCCCTCTTGAGCGCGGTGAAGAGGGCATAATCGTTCAGCCAGCCTGAATGCATTTCACAGAATCCGCTGTAGTTGTCAGGGGTAGGGGCTTTATTAAACCGTTGGAAGGCCCTTTCAAGAACAGCTCCCTTATAGGCCTCTGCGCGATAATAGTCGATGCGGTCTGGAAGAAAGGGGGGCGGCCCCGGTATGTCCGTTTCCAAGAGAAGCCCCTCCTTCACGAGACTGTCGATTCCGATGAAGAGGGGATTCATGGCAAAGGCAGAACGGCTGAAATAGGGGGAATTGCCGCACATCACATCCGTGGGGTTCAACGGAAGGACCTGCCAGAAGCTCTGTCCGGTCCGGGCCAGAAAATCTGCGAACCTGTAGGCCGCCGTCCCAAAATCCCCGATCCCGTGCGCCGACGGCAATGAGGCGATATGGAGCAACACCCCGCTCCCTCTTGGTCTTGATGCCATTCCCAATCCCTTTCCATTGATCTGTGTGTGTGTTCCGGTCTGAGATGACTTGCTACACACTTGAAGAATCGCTGTCAAGGCTTTTTCGGGAAGCAACCAAAAGGAAGAGCGGGCCTGAAATCTGCGGCCTTTGGTTTCATCCGGTCACGGGATCTCTCGGTGCAGCCGCCACAGCGTGATCCCAGCCAACAGGCTGATAAGAAGGATCATCCCCCATTCTGAGAGGGTGGGGATGTTCTGGGGAGGGGGCTGGAGTTCCCCAGGCCGATACCGCCCGAATCCCTCAGTTGCGGGTGTCGGGACGCTTCCAAAAAAAGGCGGCGAGCCACCCAAAAGCGAGCACCAGACTGGTCCCTATGACAGGGATCATGAACTCATGCCACGGGAATCGCCATGGAATGAACCATCGAGGGATTCCGAAACCGGGGATGAAAGCCCGGAGTGTCGTTGCGAATGATTCGAGGGAGGCCGTCATCCAGAGGATGGCCAGCGTGCCGATCACGACTCCGATGACGGCGGAGGCGGGTCCCGCGGATCGCGACAGACGTCCCAGAAGGAACAGCCCCAGCATGCCGCCGGCCATGATCCCTGCCAGGGCCCACCAGGCATCGAGGGCCTGCCTCACATGGAGCATGCCGACAGACACTGCGACCGCGGCAAAACCGCAGGCGATCGTCGAGAGGCGAAGGACCCACATGGATTCCCGTTCGGAGGCCTGAGGCCTGAAATAGTGCTTGTAGATGTCTCCATGGACCAGGGTCGCGATGCAGTTGAAACTGGAATCCGTGGCGGCGGCAGCCACTGCAGCCAATACGAGTCCTTTAACCCCTACGGGTAACTGCGTGTGGATGAAGTGGGGGAATACCTGGTCAGCCCTGATCCCCGCGGGAAGGAGGTCGGGCTGAGCCGTGTAAAAGGCAAACAGGGCCGTCCCAACCATATAGGTCATGGCCGCCAGGGGGACATACATGAGCGCGCCGACCCAGACGCACGCCCTCGCATCCCGTTCGGATCGGGCCGTGGCATAGAGTTGAACATAGGTTTGATTGACGCCGAAGTTCTTCAGGTTTTCGACAAGGGCGTAGAGGAAAACGACCAGGACCGTAGGTCCGACAAGGGAGAGTTCATAACTTCCCAGGCTGAACTTGTCGAATCTGGATGCGACCGCAAAGACCTCCTCCACGCCGTGAGGCATCTTCAGAAAGACCGTGATCAGCGAAAGTATCATGCCCAGGGCGAGAACGATACTTTGCAACACGCCCGTCCAGACCGCCGCAGCCGTCCCGCCGAAGAGAGGAAAAACGGTCATTACCACCCCGATGGCGACAATGACGATGATCATCCCTTCACGGTCGTTTGTGGCGTCCCATCCGAAGGCCGGTGTCAGGGCCATGGCAAGGAGATAGGTCACAACCCCGGTCCTCGTCAATTGAAGGAGGATGAAACAGAGGGTGCAATAGGTCCTGGCCCAGGGACCAAAACGGGCTTCGAGGTGAGAATAGGCGGAGACATCGCCGCTTTTTCTATAAAAAGGTACGAAGATGAAGGCGCCAACCATCGCTGCTATGGGCAATGCAAAGCAGAAAACAAACGGGTTCCAGTTGTCTGCGTAGGACTTGCCAGGCTGTGCGAGGAAGCTGATGCTGCTGACGAAGGAACCGAACAGGGTCAAGGCAAGGGCCCAACCGGACATCACGCGACCGGCGGTCATGAACGCGTCGCTGGTCCGTGTCCTTCTGGCGCACCAGAGCCCAAGGGACATCAGACCGCCAAGATAGACTGCCAGGACCACGATATCCGGAATTGACAGGTTCATGCCTCAATAAGCTCCGTCCGCCATGCGGAGTTCTATCGTGACGTTAGTCCACACAACGCAACCTGTCAAACTGAAGTGAGGATGTTGAGGACCTCAGCTTGCGGAGGTGGATTTCCATGGCTGCGATGACTTCCTCGGCCTTCAGTTCGTCCAGGCAGCGGCTTCTTTCTGTCCCCTGACACCCCTTCTGGCGACAGGGCTGACAGGACATTCCCTTTGTGACCACGCAATGGCGTTCCCCTCGGGGCGCCCAGGTAACCGGCGACGAGGGACCGAATATACCCACTGTCGGGACACCGACAGCGCTGGCCATGTGTAAAGCCGCCGTATCCACGCCGACGAAGAGGCTGCATCGTCGAAGGACTGCAGCGAGTTCGCCAATGGAGGTCTTTCCTGCGAGGTTGAAGGCCTGACCGCTGAATCCCTTTGTCACATCCTCGGCCCGGACCCGTTCGGCCGAAGAACCGGTAACGACGACGGAGAATCCCCCTTTTGTGGTGAGATCCCGTATCAGAAGCGCCCATTCACTGGTCCGCCATTCCTTGTACTGCCAGAGGGAAAAGGGGTGCACGGCTGCAATCGGCCTTCGATCCTCGATGCCGGCCTCCCTGAGAATGGTCTGTGCCCTCTTTCTCCTCGGTTCCGGTATGGTCAGGGCAGGAAGGGGATCCTCCGTCTGCAAGTTCAATGGGGCGAGGATGTTGAGATGATGTTCCGGGGCGTATTGAAGGGCTTCGTTTTCAGGCCTTACGAGGTGGGTAAAGAGAAGGTTCCGCCAGAAGGGCCCCTGGTCTGAAAAGCGGCCGATTCGGTATGGGGCACTCGAAAGGAAGGCGGCAACAGCGCCCCTGGAACCGGTTCTGAGGTCGATGGCAAGAGAAAAATGAGGGCTTCGAAGGGCCTTCAGGAACCGAACCTGATAACCGATCCCCTGGCAAAATGTCCGCCGGTCCTTATCAACGGAAATGACGCCGTCTATCCAGGGGGAGTCTTCAGCCAGTTCCCTCGCAGGCTCTCTGACGAACACCATCAGTTCGTTGTCGGGAAACCGCCGACGCAACGCCCGTATGGCGGGCATGGTGAGGACCACGTCCCCAATGTCGCCTAACTGGATAAGGAGGACCGGACCCGGTTGCTTTTGCAGACTGATGCTTCCTTTCACCAACATGGACCTGCGCCTCAGGGACATCCGTTCATGTGCCATGCAATCAGTCGAGCGTAGACGCTGAGCCTTTTTTTCAAATTTTTCTTGAGGCCAAGGGTCAGAACGACGCCGGAAATCGAAAGGAGCGTATTTACCAGAAGACGGCAAAAAATGACGCCACGCACCAGCGGATATAACCTTGAATGCCATTTTTTAAAGAAGGCATACCTCGAGCGATAAAACATGATTCGAGCATCCGCCCTCCCTTCCACGCTTTTTCCCTGTGCATGAGTGATCCTTGCCCATGGGACAAAAAAGCATCTCCAACCGGACCGCTTCATTCGGTACGCCCAGTCGGTTTCTTCCATAAAAAAGAAATATCGCTCGTCCAGCGGCCCGACGTGATCGATGGCCTCTTTTCGAACCATCATACAGGCGCCGATGCACGAATCGACCTCAATCGGCCCTGTGTATTCTTGTCTCTTGCCGGGAAATTTTCGCGGAAATAGGAGCTGAAGGAGGGCTTCATTGGATGCAAGCGATACCAGGGAGGGAAAATTGGCGACGGAATTTTGCCTGGATCCATCGCAGTTCAGCAACTGGCCGCAGGCAATCCCCGCCGTCGGGTTGGCCTGCATGAACTGATAGAGCTGGGCGACCGCTCCGTCCGTCAGGGTTGCATCCGTATTGAGGAGAACGGCATACCGCCCCCCCATGCGTGCGAGGCCCAAATTGGCAGCGGCTGCAAAGCCCAGGTTTTTCGAGTTCTCAACGGCATGGATGCCCGGGAATCTTTCTTTTGCCGCTGCAACGCTTCCATCGGACGATCCGTTATCCACCAGCCAGACCTCGAACGGAGGCGCCGAGACGGTCCGGTAAATGGAGGCGAGACATTCAAGAAGGAGGTCCCTGGTATTCCAGTTGACAATGATAAATGAGATGTCGGTCATGGTTTTAAGATGTGCGGTGGTCGGTTTGGAATGCCTAAAGAGGAACGTCTTCAAAGCCCCGCGGCGCTTCCTGCTGGAACAGAGTCTCCGGAACAGACCCATTGAAGACCATTTTCCTGATTTCGAGTGTCAGCCGGGTTGTGTTATCAGCGTCATTCAATCCGATTTCTCCCCCATAGATCAGGTCGCTGCTGTTCTGAAACCCTGAAAACGACATAGCGGTCCCCTGCCGGCACAACCAGACCCTTCGAGGAAGGCTGGTGTCAGGGTAGAGATCAATGACCTGTAGGGGAGCGTTCTCTTTATCCGTTAGGGTAATCTGGTCGCCTTTATCGGATTGGGCCTGATGGTAAGCGGACAACACCGGATAGGCCCTGGCGAGGGACCAGAGGAGATCGGAATCGAGGGGGAACGGGATCTGTTTTAAGAGAAAGGGACTCCCGAGACGGCCTCGGTAATGCCGCTTTTCAGAAAAGGAGAGGATATCCAGGCGCGGCCCATCCACCACGATATGGAGGAGCGGGCGGCCCCACCCATGGGTGATTTCGATCTTCATGCGGGCCGGGTCTCGACGTGCGACGATCAAGACCTCTGCGTCCGATTGGGATCCCTGACTTTCAATGGTGAGGGTCCCGGAAGATACCAGGGTGTGGACGGCGGTTTCCTGGCCTTTGAAGGACGAAATAATGCCTGCAATCTGTTGAGGGCCGAGGGGAGGCGATGGCGCTCTCACTGTAAACAGGGCGCATCCATTTAAAAGGAGAAGCGCTGCGACCCAAAGGAGATTGTGAATACAGGAGTTCTTTTGTGTGAAGGAAATCAATTTGTTTGCTTCAAAAGCTCCTCAACGTCGATGATTTTTTCTTTGAGCTGTTTCTCCATTGGAGATCCCAAAGACAGGGCTTTCTGATAGTAGGTGAGCGCATTTTTATAGTCCTTCATTTTGAGGTAGGCGTCTCCGAGATGTTCGTTGATGGTGGGGTCATCGGGGGTGAGCTTCACCGCGTTTTCGAGGTGGCGAATGGCATTGTCATAGTCCCCTTTTTTATAATACACCCACCCGAGGCTGTCCATGATGTACCCGCTCTCGGGCCGGATTCCCAATGCCTTTTTGATGAGCGCCATCGCCTCGTCCAGACGGATCCCCTGCTCGGCATAGGTGTAACCGATGTAGTTGAGTGCGTCTGCGTGGTTTGGGTCGATTCGAAGGACTTTTTGCATCTGTTCGATAGACGCGTCCTTGGCCCCCGTCTTGTCCAGAAGGATCCCTAACCGGAAAATCAGGTCGATATTTCGGTCGTCTAATTTGAGGCCCTCCTGGATAGCGGCGATGGCCTTGTCGTAGGCTTCTTTAGCCTCGTAAACAGATGCAAGCATCAGATAGAGTTCAATCTTCTCCTCCCCCAGCGTCATGGCGTTTTCAAGGACCTGAATGGCCTCGTCAAAGTTTTCCTTTGTGGTGAGAAGATGGGCGATGTGTATCTGGGCATTGATAAAGTATTTGGATTCGGAAGGGATTCCCCTGAAGTGTTTCAGGGCGCTCTCGATATCATTTTTCTCTTCGTAGGCGGTGGCCAGGTAGTACCTCGATTTATCGTCATCGGGCCAGGCATTCACGATCATTTCCAGTTCTGCTACCGAATCTTCAATTCTTCCCTGTCTCAGGTAGATGAGTCCCAGCGCCTGACGCTCAGGCGCCCCCGGGGTTGAGTGCTTTTGAATCTCCTTCACCTGGCCTTCGGATTTCTCCTTGAGGCCCTGTTTCGAATACAACGCCACGAGCCTCTCCCGGGCGGGGATATTGTCAGGATAAAGTTCCACGAGTTTCTCGTAGGTCCTGACGGCGTCGCCCTCTCTGTCGGTCATCTGATACAAGGTGGCCATGTCAAAAAGCGCTGGCTCCAGGCGTTCATTCAGTCGCAATGCGTCACCAAGGGCCTTCTCTGCCTCGGTATACCGATTCATTTCCAGATTGATCCGTCCGCGGTAGTATTGGGCCACGACCAGCTCAGGATTTTCCTGAATCAGTAGATTCAGTTGATCAAGCGCCTCCTGGAGATGATGCGCCCGTACCAGTATGGTGGTCAAGAGGAGCCGTATGCGCTGGTTGTCCGGTTCCATGTTGAGTATCTTCCGGTAGTTTTCGACGGCCAGGTCATCATTGCCGGTAAGGGCGTAGAGATCGCCCGCCAGAATGATGCTGATCGTGTTCGAGGGATCCAGATCGAGCGCCTTTTGGGCATAGGTCAGGGCCTCAGCGTACTGATTCAATTCTTTGAGGAGGAGTGCCATCTTCTGGTGCAAATAGATTGAGCCGGGGTCCTTTTGAATCGCGGATTCAAGATAGGCACGCGCCTTTTCCGATTCTCCCTGGTTCAAGGCGATGGCGGCCATGGTGAAATTCTGGTAGGCCTGCTGGACGTCGTCTCTTTCCGTGACGTGGACCACCTCGTCGCGCTGTACGACCACGGGCGCTTCTTTTTGAATACTGGACGGCGTCGGCGCACACGCGGAGACTCCACCTGCGAGGAAAGCAAGGATATACACCCGGCACGATATCAAAAGCCTTTCCCTAAACGGCTGTTGATCGCTGCCGCGATCTCTGTTGAAGGGTATGGGAGCGTGTTTCATTCTTCCTCGCGGGCATTCGCCTCAGGGAGGCCCCACCCGCCCCTCGGCAACTGCATATCGGGTTATTGTCGGGGTCGAAAAAAGCGGACCTTCGCTATTTCAGAAAATCCCCGAACTCCTCGTCAAAATTAGGAATTTTTTCCTTGAGCCATTTCTTGATCTGGTTGATGATTTTTTCCTGAAGCTGCCGGATCCTCTCGCGTGAGATATTGTATTTGTCTCCAAGGTCCTGCAGTGTCAACGGTTTTTCCGCCATGATCCGGTTGTCAAAGATGTCGGCCTCTTTGCCGGACAGGGTCTTGCGGAATTCGCGCAGGCTCTTCATGAGGAGGCCGCGGTTTTCCAGCTCCGAAAGCTGATCATCGATGGGTGTCTTGGGATCAGGGAGAAAGGCCCCGAAGGCCTCTCTCGATTCATCGCCCACCGGCGAACTGAGCGAAACCTCCCATCCACCGAGCCGTTGCGTCATTTCAACGACTTCTTCTTCCTTTACATCGAGCCTTTCAGCCAGCAGTTTCGGTTCCGGGGCATGCCCTTGAGCGATCAGTTTGTCCCGCTCCTTGGCGAGGTTGAAAAACAGTTTGCGTTGGCTCTGGGTCGTTCCGATTTTGACCAGCTTCCAGTTATCCATGATGAATTTCAGGATATAGGCCTTGATCCAGAACGAGGCATAATAGGAAAACTTTATTCCTCGATAGGGGTCGAATTTTTTTACCGCCTGAAGGAGGCCCAGGTTCCCTTCCTGGATCAGGTCCAAGAGGTTTTTTGTCCAGTACCGATGGAAATCCATGGCGATCTTCACGACCAGCCTCAGGTTGGCCGTGACAAGCCGGTAGGCAGCCTCGTCATCCTTTTGTTCCGTGACCCGTATGGCAAGTTCTTTTTCTTCCTCCCGTGTAAGGAGGGCATACCGCTTGATTTCGACGAGGTAAATCTGGAGGGGGTCAAAGGGAACGATGGCGGTTTCCGCAAGATGAACGGATGGGGGCAATATCCGTTCGTCAGCCATTTTCGTCTCTGGCGGATAATCCAGTTCTTCGTCCTTGTTTTTGGACGTATATGTCTCTGTCGTGCGCTTCATAAGGCAAAGATGGCATCCGTCCCATTCAGGGGGTCACAGCGAATCGAATTTTCGCCGCTATTTTCAGGCAGATGATCCTTCAATCCAGAATCACCTTCATGTAACGTTTTTTCCCTGCCCTCAGGAGGAGGGACTGGTCCTCAACGTCTTCGGTACGGATCAACTGGTCAAAGGACTCGATCTGTTTTCCGTTCAAATACCCTCCGCCCTGGGCAATCAGCCGGCGGGCCTCGCTCCGCGTCTTGCAGAGACCTGAATCTTCAAAAAGGATATAGGCGGGGATGCCGCTATCGACTTCCTTCCGGCTGATTCGATAAACCGGCACGGATTCAGACGAGGCAGACGCATCGGAACCGAATAATTGTCTGGAGGCCTTCTGTGCGTGGTCCGCCGCTTCTTTTCCGTGGCACAGTCGAGTGGCCTCATAGGCCAGGACTTCCTTGGCCTTTCGAATATTCGAACCCTCGAGACGTCGCAGTTGGCGAATCTCATCCATGGGGAGAAGGGTGAAGAGGGACAGAAAGCGCCCCACATCTGAGTCATCCTGATTGATCCAGTACTGGTAATACTCGTAAGGCGAGGTCAATTCCGAATCCAGCCAGACCGCCCCCTTGTGCGTTTTGCCCATCTTGATTCCCGACGATGTGGTCAACAGAGGGAAGGTAAGGCCGTGAATAATCTCTCCCTCCATGCGTCGCGTGAGGTCGGCCCCGGCCAGAATATTGCCCCACTGATCGTTTCCGCCCATCTGGAGTCGGCAGCCATAGGTCTTGAACAGGTGCCAGAAATCGTAGGCCTGCAACAGCATATAATTGAACTCGATAAAATTGAGTCCTGTCTCCAACCTGGCCCTGTAACTCTCCGCACTCAGCATTCGGTTGACGCTGAAGTGGCGACCGATATCTCTCAAAAAGTCTATGTAGTTAAGACGGGTCAGCCAATCGGCATTATCGACCATAAGGGCCTTTTCATCGCCGAACGCGATGAATCGGGTCAGTTGCTGCTTCAAATATACTGCGTTTTCACGAATTTCTTCACGGGTGATGATCGGCCGCATCTCGGTTTTTCCGCTCGGATCTCCAATCAGGGCGGTTCCGCCCCCAATGACCGCAATCGGCCGATGGCCCGCCCGCTGCATGTGCACCAGCGCCATAATGGGGAGCAGGCTCCCCGCATGGAAGCTCTTGGCAGTGGGATCAAATCCGATATAGCAGGTGGTCCGCCCCTCCAGCAAGCGGGAAACAAGGGCCCTGTCCGTCACCTGCTCAACAAAACCCCTTTCCTCGAAAATGTCTAATACGTTTTCCACGGCACTCTCTGATTGTCTCATTAAAAGTCAACTTGTAACTCGTCACTAATCGGAATTCAGGCGTCAGCCTTTTAGACTCACACGGAGCCACAAAGAACACAGAGAAAAGGGCATGTTCCCGTTTTTTTACAAAAAACTCCTTTGTGTGCTTTGTGGCTTTGTGTGAGTCCCGCCGTAGCGGGATTGGTTGCGGGTATCCGCGTTAGGCTTATTCGAATTCAGGCGTCAATCCGTTGTCCCTTCTTAATCCTGGTTGAATCTCCGTCAATTGGCTGAAACGCTCTCTGTATGGCCCGAGGGGAGTCTCAATCGGATGACCTGCCCCCGTTTGCCCAACTGTTCCACTTTTTTGCCGTTGAACTCGAGGTCGATCCCGCCGGCGTTGCCGATCATCAATTCAAACCCCTTATGCGCCCTCCATTCAAGATTGCTTTCAGGTTCTAAGGTGTATTCCTTTCTCCTCTCACCATCCATGATCACCCTGACCCAGGTCCTTTCCTTGACGGTGGCCTTCAGGACCAGTGGAGGCATGTCGACTTCTGCGGCCGGGGCCGTACTCGAGGCCGGTGTTTCCGCTTTCGATGCGGTTATAGCTGCTGACGGGGAGACCGTCGCTTCTGTCTGTTGAGGCGCATTCGCGCGTTTATCAAGGGACCCTGTTGGTTCCGGTCCGGTCACCGGGGCCGGACCCTCTCGGGGCAGCGCCGGTTCCGTCTGGATGGGACTGTTCGGTTGTTGCGTATCGTTTGGAGACGATTTTCCGTTCTCAAAACGCCTGCCCGAATCGATTTGCGCGGCATCCGATCCCTCCTTCGACGAGAGGACAGGTCCCTGTTCGGTTGTTTTTCCCCTAAAATTCGAATGTGCTATCCACTCATAGGCGACAACCCCTCCGGCCAAAAGAACGAGGACCCATATGAGGTAAAGAAGTCCCTTCCGTTTTTGATGCACCGGCTGAAGGGGTTTCGGCATCGGCGGGGGAGGGGCGGTTTCCTGGTAGAGGGCGATGAGGCCTACTTCTGACAATCCGAGGAGCCGGGCATAGGACCGAATAAACCCTTTGGTAAAGGTAGCGGAGGGAAGATGGTCCCAGTCTTCGTTTTCCAAGGCCTCGAGGGAGCGGGCACTGACCTTGATTCGCTCGGAGATCTCGTCATACGTCAGCCCCGACTCTTTTCTCCTGTCCCTCAAAAGGGCGCCAAGTTGTTTGTTCGAGGGAAATTGCCATCTTCCGCCCTCCTCGTTCAAACCTAACGGTTGGTGTTTCTCGCTGCCCATCTATGTCCCTGTTTCAAAAAATGATCTTGGTATATGCCTTTTTTCTCAACTCGCTGATCCAGGCGGAATATTTTCTCTCGACTTCTTCACGGTAGAGGATTGACTGGATCGAATTTCGAACCTGTTCGAGCGATTTGACGCCCCCCTCGTCCTTTTCTACGACCTTGATGATTCGAATGCCTTCCGGCCGAATGATCGGCTTGGCCACGGCTCCGGCGGAGAGGCCTTTAATCTGTTCAGCCATTTCCGGGTTCAGTTCCGACAGCTTAAACATGCCCAGATCCCCATTCTCGCTGGCCCCGGGGCCGCTGGAAAATTTTCTTGCCAGCTTGCCGAAATCCTCGCCTTTTTCGATCATCGAAAGGATGTCTTGAGCCTTTTGGTACAGTTCCCGGGCCTCCTGTTTGTCTGCCGGATCCCTTTGTTTGAGAAAAATGAGGGATAGACGGACCTTGCCGCTGCCGGTAAACTGATCGATGTGTTCCTTGTAATATTTCTCAATATCTTCGTCTTTCAGTATAATCTTGGATTGGACCTCATAGTTGACCAGCTGAATCCTTTCCAATTCGGCCTTGATCGATTTCCTGTAATCCTCATAGGTGGTCCCCCATTCTTTCAGTTTGGCAATCAGGCCCTCCTGGGTCAGCTGATTATCCTCCTTCACCCTTTCAATCGCCTCATCCACCTCTTTAGCCGGCACCTCAATTTCCAGTTCCTTGATCTTTTCAATGGCGATTTTTTGGTCAATCAGGTCGTTCAGGACCTTTCGCCGGGTCTCGATATACCTCTCCTCGGATTTTTTCTTGAGTTCCTCGGATGAGACACCGGTCACCTCTCTTATCCGTCTCTCGAGTTCGTGGAGGGTGATCAGTTCATTGTTGACGATCGCAACCACCCTGTTTTGAATCTCGGCCGATGCAGGGGAAAAACATAGCAGGGCCGCGGCTGAAACGACCATCCATTTATAGAGTCTGTGCAATGATTTCATGAAGTCCGTTTAAAATGAGGTTGAAAGAGGAAGCAGCCGCGTTCACTCCCCGGCCCCGCCCTCCCTTCGCGCGGAACCAGAAATGGCCGCTTCTAATTAAGATAATTTTTAACTACTTATAATGTCTTGATCGATTCGTACTTTAGACTCAGCCCTGAGTTTTTTCAACCATTTTTCGTAAAAGGGTCCTTGTCGATTCTGCGTCGGTCTGGATTCTACGCTATCGATGACCTCAGAGATCTGCCTGGAACCGAAGGGTCTGCAGTGCGACTATCGCGGCCATCTGGTCAACTAATTTAAATTTTGCAGAATAGCACTCATTATGAAAAATTGAAACAGATTGTTTTGTTGAATCCTCAACTTTTGCAGCCCGGTAGTGGATCAGTCTTTGTTGTCGGCCAGCAGGGTCACTTCCTTCTCCACTCTGTCCATATCCTCGGGGAAAGAAAATTTTCCGAGATCGATCCGCAATCTGTTATCGGGGAGGAGTCGGTACTTTCGCGGACTGGCATGAATCAGGCGGACCAGGTGTTCCGCACGTATGGCCGTATCCTCGGGCAATGTCAGGGTCACACTGCTGGACCCCATATCCAGCTTGCTGATGCGAAGCCTTTTCATCAGGAGCCGGATCGACATCAGGCCAAAGAGATGGACCACCTCGGGCGGGGGGGGGCCGAAACGGTCCTGGATTTCCTCGATAATCTCTTCCAATTCCGATGGTTCAATGAGGTTGGAAAGCCTTCGGTACAGATTCAGCCGGACATCGGTGTCCAACACATAGCTCCCCGGCAGATAGGCGGGGACATCGATGTTGATTTCCGGATTTATGTCATCCCGCCACTCGGTCCCCTTGAGCTCGGCAACGGCCCGCTCGATGAGTTTGATGTAGAGTTCGTACCCTATTGCCGAAATATGCCCTGACTGTGAAAACCCAAGAATATTGCCCCCGCCACGGATTCTCAGGTCATGCATGGCAAGGTGGAGTCCTGCGCCAAGATTGGAAAAATCCATAAGGGCCTTCAGCCTTTTTTCCGCGTCCCGAGTGAGGACCGATCCATTTGAGATCATCAGATAGGCATAGGCCTTTTCCCTGGCCCGGCCCACCCGTCCCCTTAACTGGTAGATCTGGGCCAGACCGAGACGGTCGGCCTGATTGATGATGATGGTGTTGGCCGATGGAATATCAAGTCCCGACTCGATAATGGTGGAGCAGACAAGGACGTCGATTTCCTTGTGGAGGAATCGAAGCATGGTCTCTTCCAGATCTCTCGACTTCATCTGGCCGTGGGCCACCGCCAGACGCGCCCGGGGAACCAGCTTTCTCAATTCATTTGCCGTATGCTCGATGGTGCGCACCCGGTTGTGGACAAAAAAGGTTTGCCCACCCCGTTCCATTTCTGATTCAATGGCCCGAATGATCAGGGGTTCGTCATAGGGCGACAGGTAGGTCTCGATCGCCTGCCTGTCCTGGGGCGGCGTTTCGATAACGGTCAGGTCTCTGACCCCGATCATGGACATCTGAAGGGTCCTGGGGACCGGCGTGGCCGTAATCGCCAACACATCCACCAGTGCCCGGTACTTTTTGAGGGCCTCCTTCTGCCGAACCCCGAACCGCTGTTCCTCATCAATGATAAGAAGGCCTAAATCAGCGAATTTGATATCTTTCTGAAGTATCCGATGGGTGCCGATCACAACATCCGTCTTGCCTGACCGCAATTTCCCTACGGTCTCCGCCTGCTCCCGCTTGGTCTTGAACCGGCTCAGCACGCCGACCTCGATGGCATAGGGCGCCATCCTCTGCTGAAAGGTCTGAAAATGCTGTTCGGCCAGGACCGTTGTGGGGACCAGTAAGGCCACCTGCTTTCCGTCCGATACGGCTTTGAATGCCGCCCGGACCGCGATTTCCGTCTTTCCGAACCCGACGTCTCCACAGACGAGACGATCCATGGGGCGTTCAGAACAGAGATCCGAAAGGACATCTTCCACAGCCTTAATCTGATCATCGGTCTCTTCATGTTCAAAGGTCGCCTCGAATTCTCGGTAATAATTGTCCGGGGGAGAAAAGGCGAATCCGTTCCTGTATTTTCTGAGGGCATAGAGCTCCACGAGCTGCCTGGCAATCTTCCTGACCGACTTTTTCGCCTTCTGTTTCGCGATGTTCCAGGCATTCCCCCCCAGTTGATCCAGTTTGGGGATCGTCTCATCGGCCCCGGCATATTTCTGCAGGATACTGACCCGGTCTGCCGGGATGTACAGTTTTGAGTTGTTGGCGTATTCTACAATGACAAAGTCGTTCATTTTACGGACGATCTCCATGGTCACGAGACCCCCGTACCGGCCGATGCCGTGCTCCTCGTGCACCACGAGATCCCCGGCCTGGAGCTGACTGAAACTCGACCACGAGAGGCCGTCCTTTCGCGGCCCCTTTTTGGCCCTTCCCTTGACGGCCTTCGCCCCGAAAATGTCATCTTCACTGACAACATAGAGTCCGATTTCCGGCCAGGCGAAGCCAGTCGAAAGCCTCCCCAAACAGAGGCTCAGCCCGGCACGCTCAGGGATCTGGTGCCATCCGCGGACCACGTCCTTCGCCTCGATATCGTAGTTGGACAGAATTTCTTTCAGGCGTTTCGCCTGCTGCTCGGTGCTGCAGGTAATGACGACCCGGGAGCGGGCTGCGAGCCATGTAGCGACCTTTTGCGCAAAGGGGGCCATGGAAACCTTGCCGCTTCCAGTCAGTCGGAGCTCCAGGTCATCTTCCAACTGAAAACGGCCGTTGATCGTCAGCGTCGTGTCGGCGGCCGCGCCTTCGTTCAGGTTCAATCCGCTGAAGGCAATTCTCTGATGCGACCGGACCTCCTCCTCGATCTCCTGAAATGGGGCAAACACTCCCTCCAGATCAGGAAAGGGCGCCCCCTTTTGGGCGGATTCCTCCCGGAATCTCTCCTGGTCCTTCTGAAATCTTTTATCTGCCTTTTGTACCTCTGATTCCAACCGATACGGATCAAAAAGGGTGATGATCCCGTTTTTGGGGAGGTAGTGGAAAAGGGTGTCCAACTGTGGATAGAAATGATTCAGCCAGGCCTCCTGGCCGGGGAACCGCGTTCCGGGCTCCGAACCTGGAAGCCTTCCCATGGATCTGGCACGCTGGACATTCGGCTGATCCATGATGATTTCCGAGGCAGGCAGGAGAATCATCTCGTCTAAGGAATGCTGTGACCGCTGGCTGATGGGATCAAACTGACGGATGGATTCGAGTCGATCCCCCCAGAACTCGAGACGGACAGGGAGGGGATATAAGGGGGAGAATACATCGATGACCCCGCCCCGAACCGAGTAATCTCCCCGATCTTCCACAAGGGAGGTGCGCTCGTAGCCATTGCTTTCCAGCCTTCGAATAAAGGACTCCCTGTCGACCTCCTCTCCCGGTTCGAGGTATTCGAGCGCGGTGAGGAGCGATTCCTTGGGGATGATACGAAAACAGAGCGCTTCAATGGAGGTTACGACAATCGGATTACGGTCGGACGTGAGCGCGTACAGCGCCCTGATTCGGCGGGTGACCAGGTCCCGGTGAGGACTGAGCCCGGTCAGGGGGGACATATCGTAGACGAAAAACTGCTGGAGCCTCAGGCTCGAGGATGCCTCATCGGCCTCCGGCCCGCTCAGAAAGAACTGAAGCCCTTTATAGAGTCGTTCTGCGCCCTTTCTGTCCGGAAGGACGACAATACAGGGTCTTTCAAGACCGGCCAGTACCCGGGCAAAGAAATAGGTCTCTGCCGAACCTGAGAGGCCGAGAACGGCCATGGACCCGGCGCCTGTATCCAACCATTCTTTCAGGGTATCGATACTCGAATGTTGAAGAACTGACATAGATGACTGACAATTAGGGGTGATGTGACGTGCCCGCTTTCGGCCGCCCCCATAGTGCCCCTCCCTGTTTCATGTCCGCTGTCAGTGAAACAGGGAACTGCATGGGTCGCCTTATTCGTTGGAACACGTGACAAGAGAGGGGCGTTTGACCTTCGCTGTTTGCCTTTTTCTGTGCATTGGGAACAACCATAAGGGATTCCGCCCCGTATGTCAACATCATCATTTCGCATGTCCTTTGAGAGCTTTCGATGGTTCCCGGAATCCCTTCTGAACCAATCGTAACCCCATCCCAGCATCCGCCCCCTGATGTCCGATCTCTGACCTCCGACTCCTGCCCCTCCAACCTTCGACCTTCCTTTTAGCTTTCACCTCGCCGCCTTGAACTCTACTTGGTCGTGCAAATCTTCGCATCCCAACAATTCTCATTTTGAGAAAATAGCCATGTGGGAGCGGATTCCGAGTCCCGCCTATCTTCGGGCGGGATGGCAAGATGCCACTCATATAGCATTTTGACTCCAGTTCCACTTCATAATCAAAATTACTGTTCGCATCCCTGCGTCCTTGACAGACGCAAGGAGGTGCGTCATACTATGTATGATTACACAAGAGGAGATTTTTTTGCGAATCAATGAGTTCGAATGGGATGAGGGCAATGCCCTGCATCTCCAACTCGGTCACGGCATTATGCCTGAAGAGGCTGAGGAGGTTTTTGCCAACAAGCCGTTCTTCAGACGGACAAAAAAAGGGCACTATGCGGTTTTTGGCCCAACCTTTGAGGGAAGGTATCTGACCATTGTTTTCGAGTTGAAACCCAAAGGGATCGTGCGGCCTTTCACCGGCTGGGACATGCACCGGGCCGAAGTTCAATATTACAGGAAGCACAGGTGCAAAATATGACAAAACAAAAAGCTATACAGAGCAACTGGGGTGACTATTACGATCAGGTAGATATCCTTGAGGAAATCTCGGAGGACCCGGTCGCTTTTAGTCTTGACGAAACCCTGGCTGAGCGCATTGTTTCAGGGGAGCGCAGGAGAAAGCTCAAGAACGTCTCTATTAAGATGGATCCCCTCCACGTTTCCGCCATCAAGAAACTGGCTGCCATGAAGGCCATTCCCTACCAGACCTTGATAAGGCACTGGCTCGCGGAAGATATTCGTAAGGAATTGGATGCGACTGCAAGATAACCGCATTCCAGCATTATCGCATCCAATCATCGAATCATCCACCTATCCGCCTCCTTCCTCTCCCCGACATCCACCCTCCGACCTCTGATCTCTGACATTCGACAGCGGACCTCTGCCCTCCACTCATCCTAATCATCCCAATCATCCCCCCAATTCTCCAAACCCCACCCTCCGACCTCCGACCTCCACCCCTCCAATAATCCTCTTCATCCCCCAATCCTCAGCCCCTGATCCCCGACTCCTGACCTCTGACCCCTGGTTCTCACACAAAGCCACGAAGGCACAGAGATTTTCTATGGGTTGTTCCCATCCAATTCATCCACCCATCCCAATCATCCCCCAATTCTCCGCCCTCTAACCTCTGACCTCCGCCCTCCGTCCTCCGACATCCGACCTCCGGCCTCTGACCTCTGGCCCTTCGCGTGTTTCAACAAAGATTGACAACAATGAGGGGATTTGAGATATTTTGGAAAAGCGCAGTCAGATAGTCCCCCCATTACACACAGTCAGGAGACTGAAAAATGGACTGGAGAAACCGAATTGTCGTCAATCCGGATGTCCTCGTCGGAAAGCCGGTTATTAAAGGTACGCGCCTGGCCGTAGAGTTCATTATCGATCTATTGGCTCAAGGCTGGACCGAAAACGATATTATGAAAAACTATCCGGGTGTGACACGTGAAGATATTGCGTCTTGCCTGAGTTATGCCGGAGAAGTGCTGAAAACAGAAAAAGTCTTCGCAATGAATGCGTAACGATGCGAATCCTTGCTGACGAAAACTTTCCCGGCATAGCCGTTAATGAGTTGACAAAGCGTGGCCACGATGTGCTCTGGATTCGCACTGCAAAGCCCGGGATCGAGGATCGTGCCGTCCTGGAATGGGCACAGACTGAAAACAGGCTCCTGGTTACATTGGATAAAGACTTTGGTGAATTGGCCTTTGGTAGGGATCTTCCTTCACGGTGCGGCGTGGTGCTTTTCAGGATGAACCTTTCTGATGCCAGGACAGGTTCGATGAGAATTGCCGAGATCTTGGAGGGCCGGTCTGACTGGCCCGCACACTTTTCTGTTGTTGAGGACGACCGTATCCGTATGCGACCGCTTTCACCAACCTACCGCACCCGACCTCTGACCTCTGACCTCCGACCTCCGACCTCCGACCTCCGATCTCCGACCTCCGATCTCCGACCTCCGATCTCCACCCATCCCAATCATCCTATTCATCCCCCAATTCTCTGCCATCCGCCATCCGCCCCCCGCCCCCTATAGCGAAGATCGACCCGGTCTTATTGACAAATTCAATCACTCTGGATATTCTTTACCGTAAAGAGTAAAGATTCGGGAGGCGCGTCGGATGCGACATGTGAGCAAACTATCTGCAAAAGGGCAAATAACCATACCGGGGGACCTGAGGAAGGCCGTTGGCATAGAACCTGGGGATATCATCGCCTATGAACTCGAAGGCAGAACGATAAAACTTAAAAGGATCGATCCAATCGATGCAGCCTACCATGCAGCGATTGCAGAGACACTTGAAGAGTGGAGTAGTCCTCAGGATGAAGAGGCCTTCAATGATCTGTAACCGGTATGATGTGGTCACTGTCCCCTTCCCATTTATTGACAGACCTGAAACGAAACGGCGGCCGGCAGTCGTGCTGAGCAACCACAAGTTTAACAAAAGCAACCATACGATTCTCGCGATGATCACGACGAAAAACGAGCCTGCCTGGCCCGGCGACTCCCCGATCAGGGATTATGCCGACGCAGGATTACGCCTCCCATGCCTGGTCCGCTTCAAGTTTTTTACTCTTGATAATAGCCTGTTGCGAAAAAAGATCGGTCAATTAAGTGAAAGGGATTCAAATCAACTTGCGAAACATCTGCATTCTTATCTGGTTGGAAACGGGTAGACGGCCGGTCAGTTTTCGCTCCTAATCACCCTAAAGCGCCTACCCGCAACCAAAATGCCGCGCGCAAAGACGCAGAGGCGCAACGACATTTTCTTGTTTTTGTGCCAGAACACCACAGAAGGGCCTAAAGTTGCTACCCGCCCACCACACCCATCCAATCATCCATCCCAATTGTTGATACTCCCGCTATAGTGTTGATAATCTGGTGTGTATTTACAAGGTGTATG
>CAYLJZ010000038.1:0-26680 GCA_964384085.1 uncultured Desulfobacteraceae bacterium | reverse complement strand
GGGCGTTCAGGCACAACTTACAAAACTACCAGAGAAGAGAAGAAAAACTTTGCGGGGTCGCGGCGTTGTGTGAGATATTTAGCAGTGTCTGAAACAAAAACCGGTTTAGGCGGACTTCTGGATTCCCGCTTTTGATTTCGGGATTGAATGGAAAAAGAGGCTGGCAAGATGAAATCGATCAGGATTCTGGTCATCGACGATGAGAAGGCGATCTGTGATGGGTGTCGAATGGTGCTCTCGGAACAGGGGTATGCCGTGGATATCTGCGAACTGGGCCGAAAAGGGTTGGATATGCTGCTGGGCGGCCAGTACGATGTAACCCTGTTGGACATGAAGCTTCCGGATACCGATGGGTTGGAAATCATTCGGGTCCTCAAGAGGGAGAAGCCGGGCATTTATGTGATTGTGATGACCGGCTACTCCAGTGTGGAAAATGCAGTGGAGGCCATGAAATTGGGGGCCTTCGACTACCTTTCAAAGCCCTTCACGGATGATGAGCTCCTGATAGCCGTGGAAAAGGCCGTTGAAAACAAGCGATTGAAAGATGAAAATCGCTATTTGAGGGAACAACTGATCGAGCGGGTTGATTTCAGCGATATCGTTGGTGAAAATCCTCAGATTCGAAAGCTGTTTGAAGAGATAAAAAAAGTGGCGCCGACCGACAGCACCGTCCTCATCTGCGGGGAGACAGGGACGGGAAAGGAGCTGTTTGCCAAGGCCATCCATGCCCACAGCAAACGGGCAGATCGTGCATTCATTGCGGTGGACGGCACCACCTTCGCCGCATCTCTCCTGGAAAGCGAGCTGTTCGGGCATGTCAAAGGGGCCTTTACCGGGGCGGTAAAAGATAAGACCGGGGTCTTTGAGGCGGCCGACGGCGGCACCTTTTTCCTGGATGAGGTGGCGAACCTGGACCTCAGTATTCAGGGGAAACTCCTGCGGGCCATGGAGACCCAGGAATTCAAGCCCGTGGGCGGCAGTCATATCAAAAAATCGGACGTCCGGATCATTTCCGCCACCAACCGGGATCTGAGGACGATGGTGAAGGAAGGGACCTTTCGGGAGGACCTCTTTTACCGATTGAATATATTTCCCATCTTCATCCCTCCACTGAGGGAGCGCAGGGACGATATCCCGAGGCTTCTCTACCATTTCTTGAACGTGTACTGCCGGCAGACGGGAAAACGGATCGACGGGTTCTCGGACGATGCCCTCGAAATGCTCACGTCGTATGACTGGCCGGGCAATGTCCGCCAGCTCAGAAACACGGTCGAGCGCCTGGTCATCCTGGCAGACGAAGGGATCCTGGACAACCGAAGCCTGACCGATAACTGGGAGACAAAGGGAGCGGCAGCCAGGGATGCGATCCCTGAGACCCTGGAGGAACTCAAGTTGGCCAAAAGGGACCTTCTGGAAAACCAGTTTGGCCAAATCGAGCGGGCCTTTGTTCAAAACGCCCTTCAGGCCGAAAAGGGGAACATTACCCAGGCAGCCAGACGGGTGGGAATGCAGCGATCCAACTTTTCGGCCCTGATGAAAAAGCACCACATCTCTCCGGACGCCTCAACGTCCGTATAACTCCTCATATTCCCGTATAGATTGTTATACGCAACTAACTTGTTTAATTTATAGAGATAAACAGGCTTTTCATCATTTCAGCCATATAAAATGCGATACGCCTTCCTGTCTGACCACATACCGCTCCCTCTTGTTCCAATCAATATAACCCTTTGATATTTCGTTTATTTCTCATGATTGCGCCTTCGAAGCCACGCTGTCTCAGATTTGGCACGGCAATTGCTCTAATATGAAACCAAACAGCAACCGACACGATGTCCAACAGCATCGTGACATAAAAGAGACAAGGAGGAACTGAGATGACAACATTACATGAAGAAAGAAGCCCTGCAGCGGATCAAACGGCGCCCCATATATTGGTGATGGAGGATGACCTGAGTGTGGCCAAGGGCCTCGAGATGGTCCTGACCGAGGAAGGGTATGATGTGTATCTCGCAGGGACGGGCGGCATGGCCTTAGAGGCATTCAAGGACAAACGGTATGACCTGCTGGTGGCAGATCTCAGGTTGCCGGACATGGACGGCATGGAGGTCATTCGAAAGGTCAAGGCTGAAAAGCCCGATACAGAGGTGCTGGTGATTACCGGATATGGCACGGCTGCCACGGCCGTGGAGGCCATGAAATTGGGCGCGTACGATTTTCTGCCCAAACCGTTTACCGAAGAGCAGATCAAGGCGGCTGTCGGCGAGGCCCTGAAGGAACGGGTGGAAGAAAAGGCAGAGGCGGCTGTGCCCGACACCCGGGCCGCAGAGGGGAGACTCATTCAGAAGCGGGAGGTCATTCAGGCCTTGAACCGGACGGCTGAAGACAGGGATTTCTGGCGTGATTTGATGGAAAACGGGCCGCTGGCACTGGAAGGTTACCGGCTCTCAAGCGAAGCAAAGGCAGCCGTTGCAACTGGAGATCTAAAGTGGATCAACGAGAATGTTGGTGAACTCACTCAAAAACAGTTGATGTTTATTTACAAACGTCTGGAACGTGAGGCCTGGTAGTCTCCTTCAGGCATATGCCTCCGTCGCTGTTGAAGGGACGGAGCGACGCCCTGTGTAAAACCCGGTATCTGAAAACAAACCGGGTTTTACAATTTTTTTTGTATTTGGCGGTTGACACGACTATATTTTCGATGTAACCATAACCCGTTTTTTTGGTTTTGGAAAAGGGAGAGGGCATTTTCAGTGCGCCACTCTCTGTAATAGGCAATTCATCCATGACTTCCTCGACCTCTTTTGAAAGTTATTTTCATGTCATCCGAGACATTATCGGAGCGATGCATTCCCTCACCAATCTGCAGAATGTGCTCGATGTCGTCGTCACCAAATCGACCCAGGCCGTCAACGCCAAGGGCGCTCTTCTCAGGATTCTCAACAAAGAAACCAACCGGTTTGAGGTGCGGGCCGCCGCTGGCCTGGGCGAGCGGTATCTGAGCAAGGGCCCGGTCTCCACCGAAAAAATCCTGTCTACCCTGTCCAAACCGGGCGAGGTCTATATCATTACGGATATCTGGAACGCCCCCCGCGTTGAATACCCTCAACAGACCTGGGACGAAGGAATTCACATGCTCCTCGATGTTCCCCTGGCTGTTGGTGAACAGGTGACGGGTCTCCTGCGGATCTATCTGACAGAGCAACGGGAGCTTTCCACAGATGAACTCGACTTCATCAAGACCGTTGCCATGCAGTGCGCCTGCGTCATCGAACGGGTCGGCCTTATTCAAAAACAGCAGTCCCGTTTCGACTACCTGGCCAGCCAGGTGGAAAAAGGCTCTTCCTTAGGTCGAATGGCCGCGGGCATTGCCCATGAGATCAACAATCCCCTGGCCGGCATTCTCCTTTACAGCTCCAACATGTGTAAGAAGGTCCCAAAGGGCGGGCCCCTGGAGGAGTGCCTCAAGATTATCATGAAGGAGACCCAGAGATGCAAGAGCATCATTCAGGGACTCCTCGATTTTGCGCGGGAGCAGGAACCGGAAATGGCCCTGGTCAATGTCAACGATGTCATAAACTCTGCTGTCGGCATTGTGGAAAACGAGTTTCACCTTCGCCATGTGCGGATTCAAAAGGAACTGGCAAAGGACATGAAAGAGGCTCTCCTGGATAAAAACCAGATCGAGCAGGTTTTCATCAATCTCCTTCTCAACTCCCTGCATGCCGTGGACGACAAGGGTTTGGTCACGGTCAAAAGCACCGTTGACGAGGAGAACAGGAAAATCCAGGTGGAGGTGGCCGACAATGGCTGCGGCATTTCCAAAGAGAATATGGAAAAGATATTCGAGCCCTTTTTTTCCACAAAGGCGACCGGAACAGGGCTTGGCTTGGCGGTGAGCTATGGGATTGTGGCGAACCACAAGGGCGATATCCGGGTCTCGAGCGAGCCAGGCCGTGGGGCATGTTTCATTGTTGAATTGCCGATGCTCCCGTTCGAATTCCTGGGCAAGGAGCGGATATGAAACCGCTGAATGTCCTGGTCATTGATAATGAGGATGTTATCTGCACGGCATGCCATCTGGTCCTGACGGAACAGGGCCATGCGGTCGATTATTGCAAGACCGGAAAAACCGGATTGCTTGCCATGAAGCAGTCGCGGTATGACCTGGTTCTCCTGGATATGAAACTCCCTGATATGGACGGCATGGACATATTGCGGTCCCTGAAGGATGAGATGCCGCCGTTGCGTGTGATTGTCATGACAGGGTACTCTACCCTGTCCAATGCGGTGCAGGCCATGAAATTGGGGGCGGCCGACTATCTTTCCAAACCCTTTACGGATGACGAACTGGTGCAGGCAGTCGAAAAGGTATTTGAAGTGAATTAGGCTGCGAGGAGGAATACGACCGGGTTTTGCCCGGTATTTTTGGCGGGGACTTTGTGAAAAATTGGACTATGTGCGAGATAATCATTATTGACAATAAGTTAGCAACAACCAAAAGCAGATTTCACGCAAGGGAGTACACCAATGAGCGATAAAGTGCAAAACCCTGGACTCCAGGGCGCCGTGATGGTGGTCGGCGGCGGGATCGCCGGCATGCAGGCGGCTCTGGATATGGCAAATTCGGGCTTTTATGTCTACATGATTGAAAAATCGCCTGGCATCGGCGGGGTCATGGCCCAGCTCGACAAGACCTTTCCGACCAATGACTGTTCCATGTGAATCCTGGCCCCGAAACTGGTCGAGGTCGGCCGGCATGTCAATATCGAGCTTCTGACGCTGAGTGAAGTGAAGGAAATCTCCGGAAAGGAGGGGGATTTCACTGTCACCGTGGTGCAACATCCGCGGTACGTGGATATGAACAAGTGCATCGCCTGCGGGACCTGTGCCGAGAAGTGTCCCAAGAAGGTGGATGACCTTTATAACGAGCGGTTGATGAAACGGAAGGCGATCTATGTCCCCTATTCACAGACCGTTCCCCTCAAGTATGCCATCGACAAGGACAACTGCCTCTTTTTTCAAAAAGGAAAGTGCAGGGCCTGTGAAAAGTTCTGCCCGGCGGGGGCCATCAATTTCGATGACAAGGAGAAGGAGGTTGCCCTTCAGGTGGGTTCTCTGATCCTGGCCCCCGGATTCAAGTCCTTTGATCCGAGCCTATACGACACCTATTCTTACGCGGCTCTTCCGAACGTGGTGACCTCACTGGAATTTGAACGGATCCTCTCCGCAACCGGACCCTTTATGGGCCACCTCTCCAGGCCCTCCGATAAAAAAGAACCCTCAAAGATCGCCTGGTTTCAGTGCGTCGGCTCCAGGGACGTCAACCGGTGCGACAACGGTTACTGCTCCTCCGTATGCTGCATGTACGCCATCAAGCAGACGGTGATTGCGAGGGAACACAGCAAGGTCCCCCTGGAGTGCGCGGTGTTTTTTATGGATATGCGGACCCATGGAAAGGATTTCGACCGGTATTACGAACATGCCCAAAAAGACGGGGTCAGGTTTATTCGGTCGCGCGTTCATTCCGTGGATCGCCTTTCGGGGTCCGACGACATCGAGGTGATCTTTGCGGATGAGTCCGGCCATCTGGAAAAGGAGACCTTCAACATGGTGGTGCTCTCCACCGGTCTGGAGGTGGACGAGACCGTGGTCGACCTCTCGAGTCGGCTCGGGATCGAGCTGGATCGATATCATTTTGTCGCGTCCGACAGCTTTCACCCGGTGGCGACCTCGGCGCCGGGGATCTATGCCTGCGGCGCCTTCACCGGACCCAAGGATATTCCCCAGTCGGTCATGGAGGCCAGCGCGGCCGCATGTGCGGCAACCGAGCGGCTGGCCGCCGCGCGCAACACCCGGACCAGGGAGGTGGTGATGCCGGCAGAGCGGGATGTGCGGCGCGAGCCCCCTCGGATCGGGGTATTTGTGTGCAACTGCGGGATCAATATCGGGGGCGTGGTCAGGGTCCCGGAGGTGGCGGAGTTTGCCAGGGGCCTTCCCCATGTGGTCTATGCCGAAGAAAATCTCTTTACCTGCTCCCAGGACACCCAGGACAAGATGACGGAGGTCATCAAGGCCCAGGGCCTGAACCGGGTCGTGGTCGCGGCCTGCACGCCCCGTACCCATGAAGGGCTGTTCCAGGAGACCCTCATGAATGCCGGGCTCAACAAATATCTCTTCGAGATGGCCAACATTCGAAACCACGACTCGTGGGTGCATGCCGACGACCCGGATGCGGCCACGCAAAAGGCCAAAGATCTGGTGCGCATGGCCGTGGCCAAGACCAGTCTTCTGACCCCGCTTCAGCAGACGGCCCTTCCAATCAGTCAATCGGCCCTTGTGGTGGGGGGCGGGGTTGCCGGCATGACAGCGGCCCTTGCCCTGGCCCACCAGGGGTATCCGGTCCATCTGGTTGAAAAATCGGAGACCCTGGGCGGCAACGCTCGACTGCTGAACCAGGCCCACCAGGGAGAGCCGGTCGCGGACCTCCTTCGAGACCTGGTGAGCAGGATCCGCTCGGAAAAGCGGATCACGCTTCACGAGAATGCGTCCATTACCCATGTGGACGGGTTTATCGGCAATTTCAAGACCCAGATAACCACGGGTTCCTCGACGGAGACTATCGATCACGGGGTGGCGATCCTGGCCACGGGGGCAAGCGAATACAAGCCAAAGGAGTACCTCTATGGGGAGCATGCAGCCGTGGTGACCCATCTGGAGATGGACGGACTGTTGCGGAATGACGATCCGAGGGTGGCAAAGTCCGGGACGGTGGTCTTTATTCAGTGCGTCGGCTCGAGAAATGACGAGCACCCCTACTGTTCCAAGGTCTGCTGCACCCATACCGTGGAAAGCGCATTGGAACTGAAAAAGCGGAATCCCGATGTCACGATCGTTGTCCTTTATCGGGACATGCGGACCTATGGAAAACGGGAGGACCTCTACCGGGCCGCCCGGGCCGCAGGGGTCGTCTTTGTCCGGTATTCCAAAAATGAAAAGCCGGTTGTTGCTGCCGACGGCGATGGCGTGAGCGTCCAGTTCCGAGACCCGATCCTGGACCGGTTGCTGGCGGTACGGGCCGATCTCCTCTGCCTGGCCACGGCCATTGTATCGCACAGGGATCAGGGGCTGGCCCAGTTCTTCAAGGTTCCCATGGACGCGGACGGGTGGTTTCTGGAGGCCCATCAGAAGTTGAGGCCGGTGGATTTTGCCAATGACGGGGTCTTTCTCTGCGGCATGGCCCACTATCCAAAGCCGATCGACGAGAGCATCGCACAGGCCCAGGCCGCTGCCTCCAGGGCCCTGACGGTCCTTTCCATGGACACGATCCAGGTGGGAGGCATTGTCTCGATCATCGATCCCGAGCTCTGCTCCGGGTGTCTGGCATGCATGCAGGTCTGCCCTTATAACGCCATCTCGCTGAATGAGGAGAGAAATGTGGCAGTGGTGAACGAGGCCCTGTGCAAGGGGTGCGGCGCCTGCGCAGCCACATGCCCGTCCGAGGCCGCAGTCCTGATGGGATTTAACAACACCGAAATCTATGCCCAGATTCGGGGGGCCCTGGCCGCCTGAGTCCGGCACTGCTGGTTGAGGGGGTGAGTGGTGAACCGCATCTGTTTTGCCGCTCCACGACTCGACCACTGGACGAAATAAGGAGATCACCGTGAAAGAAGACGGATTTGAACCTAAGATCATTGCGTTTATGTGTAACTGGTGCACCTATGGGGCGGCAGACCTGGCCGGCGTCAGCCGACTTTCTTACCCCCCCAATATCCGGCCGCTGCGCGTCATGTGCTCGGCCACCATATCCCCGCATCATATCTTGCGGGCCCTGCAGGACGGGGCCGACGGGGTCCTGGTGGGGGGCTGACACATCGGCGACTGCCATTACCTGTATGGTAATTACATGACCGTGAAGCGGATCACCTTCCTTCAGGAGCTGCTGGGGCTCATGGGCCTGCAAGAGAGGGTCCATCTGGCATGGATCTCATCGGCCGAGGCCCAGAGATTCGTGGAGGTGGTAACGACGTTTACCGAAAAGATTCGATCCCTGGGGCCGAATCCCCTTTCGGCCTTTTCTGAAGCGCCTCGGGCTGTTAACTGGGCGTGAGGGGAGAAGATGAGGCGCAAGGCGCAAGAAGGCATGAGGCATGAGGCGCAAGGCGCAAGGCGTGAGGTTTGAGGCGTGAGGGTGGGGAAGGCCTCGACTTTGTGTCGCCCCCTTGAGCCTGGCGCCTGACGCCTGCTTTTTTAATAAGGAGACTTTTTATGAATAGCGAGATTAAATCCTGGCTTGAACAGGGCACTATCGACGTGTTTTTGGGGTATAAGGAGGTGGACCATCATCCACTCCCCTGGTGCTTCACCCGGGATCGGCTGGAAGAGGTGGACGACCTTGTGGTGAGTCCGGCGCGGTATTCCCTGGAGAAGATCGCGACCCATATGGCGGCGGAAGATCCGGATATCCGGATCGGCATGCTGGCCCGCGACTGCAATCAGCGGGCATTGAATGTGTTGTATGTCTGGAATCAACTGAGGCCGGAGCAGATGAAAACGGTGGATGTCAACTGCTGCCCATCCAGGTTGAAGGCGCATGCCGACTGTTCGTACCTGGAGCCGAAAACAGTCGGCGCCTACAAGAAGGAGGTGGGCATCGACAACACCCTTCGAATCGAAGAGGTGGAGGCCTTCGGCCCGGAAGAGGGGCGCAACCGGTGGATGTATGAATTCCAGAAATGCATCAAGTGTTACGGGTGCCGGAACATATGCCCCGTCTGCTTCTGCAAGGAGTGCAGCCTGGAGCACAGCGATCTGGTGGGGACCGGCCCGCTCCTCCCCGATATACCTGTTTTTCATCTGGTGAGGGCCGTTCACATGGCAGGGCGCTGCATCGACTGCGGGTTGTGCGAAGATGCCTGCCCCATGGATATTCCGCTGAGGTTGCTCTATCAGAAGGTCAACAAGATCGTTACGGATCTGTTTGACTATCAGACAGGGACCAGCGCCGATCAGCCCCCCTTCAGCATCTTGGGGGATCGAGTGACCCTGCAACCGAAACCGATTCAACCCATTATAGGGGCCCAGGCATAAAGGAGTCTGAAATGGAGTGCAAATTGGTGCCATCGGTCTGTTCCTACTGTGGAACCGGCTGCGGCGTTTTATTTGAGGTGATCAACAACAGGATTGTCGGCACGCTCCCCATGAAGACCCATCCGGTCAATCAAGGGAAGCTGTGCATCAAGGGGTGGAACCTTCACGAACATGTCAACAGCATCCTGCGGCTCAAGCAGCCGCTGGTCAAGACCTTCGGCCGTTTCATCAAAACGGACTGGGACGAGGCCATTAAGCTGACTGCGGACCGTTTCAGGGAGATTATCGACAAATACGGACCGGAAAGTATCGGGGTCCTGGTCTCGGCCAAAATAACCAACGAAGAAAACTACCTGGCCCAGAAGTTTGCCCGCGCCGTCATCGGGACCAATAACGTGGATCACTGCGCGCGCCTCTGACACGCCTCCACGGTGGCAGGTCTTGCCGCCGCGTTCGGGAGTGGGGCCATGACCAACTCCGTTTCCGACATCGAGGACGCCGGATGTGTTTTTATTATCGGTTCCAACACCACGGCCTGTCATCCCCTGATCGCCAGGCGGGTGATTCGGGCCAAGGAAAAGGGCGCCAGGCTGATTGTGGCCGATCCGAGAAATATTCAGATCTCGCGCTTTGCGGATGTGGCGGTTACCCACCGGCTGGGGAGCGATGTGGCCCTGCTGAACGGGATGATGCACATCATCATAAAAAACGGCTGGCATGCCAAAGACTATATTGAAGCGCGGACCGAAGACTACAGTGCCCTCGAAGAAAAGGTCAGAGAATTTACCCCCGAGAAGGTTCAGGCCATCACAGGGGTAGATCCCAAGGATGTGGAGGAGATGGCGCGGCTGTACGCCACCCATGGGCCGGGAAGTCTCCTGTATGCCATGGGAATCACTCAGCACACCACGGGTGTGGACAACGTCAAGTCGTGCTGCAACCTGGCCATGC
Source organism: uncultured Desulfobacteraceae bacterium (assembly GCA_964384085.1). GTDB lineage: Bacteria > Desulfobacterota > DSM-4660 > Desulfatiglandales > Desulfatiglandaceae > AUK324. The sequence continues at coordinate 16,639 of CAYLJZ010000038.1, read as the reverse complement.
TCTGCGGCTACGTGGGGGTCCACGGGGGCGGCGTCAATCCGCTGAGAGGCCAGAACAATGTGCAGGGGGCCTGCGATATGGGGGGGCTTCCCAATGTCTTCACCGGGTATCAGCCGGTGGCGGATGCGGCGGTGCGGGAGAAGTTCTCCAAGGCCTGGGGGGCGGCCCTGCCAACCACGCCGGGCCTGACCATTACCGACATGGTTCCGGCCATGCTGGAGGGAAAGCTGAAAGGGCTGTATGTGATCGGTGAAAATCCCAAACTGAGCGACCCGGACTGGAACCACTTCAATCATGCCCTGAAGCAACTGGACTTTCTGGTGGTGCAGGAACTTTTTCTGTCGGAGACCGCCCAGGTGGCGGATGTGGTCCTTGCCGGGGCCTCGGTGGCCGAAAAGGAAGGGACCTTTACCAACACCGAGCGCCGCTGCATGCGGATTCGAAAGGCGATCGACCCCATCGGAAACACGCTTCCGGACTGGGAAATCATCAGCAGGCTCTCAACGGCCATGGGCTATGAGATGCACTATGAGAATCCGGAAGCGATATTCGACGAAATGGCCGCATTGACGCCCAAGAGCTATGCGGGCATGACCTACGAGCGAATGGGGCTGGACGGGCTCCAGTGGCCCTGCCCGGACAAAGGGCATTCGGGAACGCCTTTTCTCCACAAGGACCAGTTTACCCGGGGGAAGGGAAAGTTCTTTGCCCTGGACTACAAGGACCCTGCGGAACTCCCCGATGAGGAATACCCCTATTTCCTGACCACCGGCCGAATGTTCGCCCACTTCCACACCGGCACCATGACCCGAATCTCGCCGCATCTCGACGTGGAACAGAAGTCGGGGTATGTGGATATCAACCCCGAAGATGCGAAGACGCTCGATGTGAAGGAGGGAGACGTGGTGGTCCTCTCCTCCCGAAGGGGCGACATCGAGGCCCCGGCCCGCCTGACCCGTTCGGTGAGGCCCGGCACCCTCTTTCTCCCCATTCACTTCGGCGAGGTGCCCACCAATGTCCTGACCAATGCGGATGCTGTCGATCCCCTGGCCAAGATCCCCGAGTTCAAGGTCGGTGCGGTGAGGGTGGCGAAGCTCGTCCTGTAACAGGGCTCAGGCCCGGAAATGATGTCAACATGCACACGCATTTCCGGGCCTTTACCCTCCCGGCTGCAATCAAATCCCCAGTTCTTCCAAAAACCGGATCACCCGCAGGGATTCGGCGATTCCAGGGGTGCCGCTCATGGCCACGGCTACCTGGAGGGTCTCAAGAATTTCCCCTTTCGTGGCCCCGGCATCCAGCGCGCCCTGGGTCTGGGATACGATGCAGTTAACGCAGCGCGCCCTCAACGCTATCCCAAGAGCGATCAACCGTTTGATTTTGGCACTGAGTTCCCCGTCCCGGTAGGCGATATCCAGCACCGCCGTCTCGGCCTCCATGAATTCGGGGACCGCCGCCGAAAATTTTTCCCGCAGTCTGACCCGTTCCCTGTTCAACTCCACCTGACTCTCCATGTTAGACATTCCTCCGTTTCTTGAACCTCGGAATCCATTTTCAAGTTAGAATTTTCCATATATGGGATTTTTCCTTGACGGCAAAAGATTTTCAGACGATTTTAGAACAAAACGTCGAAAATTTGTAGGCATTTGTCATTCTCAATGCCGCCGTCTCATGAGAGCGCTAAACACTACATGACTCTATCTGACGAGGTGTTTCAGCGGAACACCAAAAAAGAAATTGGCACAAGGAAAAATATGATTTGATCGACTGATTTCTTAGTTTTTTATGGACGTCCCGGAGCTTCAAGACGGGCTGAAGGGGGATGACCGACGTCGGAAGGGCCGATGCGACCTCGGCTTCTACAGGACTGAAATTCTCCTTGAGGATGTCTATCAAGGTTTCCGTCGGCGGGTAGCCCATCCCCAATGTGGAGAGATGCCGCGCCAGTTTTTCGTACACGTCAGGTGGTGTCATAGACCTGCTCCAAGTGATCGGGGGGTAACCGGGAGCCTCTGTCGGACGATGCCGGGATGAGACCCGGTCAGGGTGTTCCGGGAGAGTTATTTCATAGCCCTCGGGAGCGCTTCTGCGATGGCCGTCGGATTCGTGAAGAGGGTTTCATGGCCCCCGGCTATCTCGATCAGGCCATAATCTCCCAATCCCCGGGCCATGCCCAGGTAGGCACCGGGAGGAAGGGACGCGTCATCCCTGCAAAAGAGCACCGACCGGGGCACGCTCAGGGCCTGGAACGCTTCAGTGCTCACGGGCGTCGTAAACAAGGCAATGGGCTGAGGCACCAGTTGGCGGATCAGGGCATCCTGCGTGTCGACCGGGTCCCCGGCCATGAGCATGTTCCGAACGAATCCCTCGTCCACGGGCACGCAGTTATCCGGAGAAGCCTTTGCCGCCGCAATCATTCCCCCGGACACATCCGGCGGAACAAGGTCAAACTGGCTTTTGCCGTCCGGAAGGATGAAGGCATTGTGGAAAATAAGGTGAGAGATCTTGCCGGATGCCTTGGGCGCGGCCGCCTGCATCAGAAACCCCGCGCTGGAATGCCCCACAAGAACCGCAGGGGCGGTTTGGTTTTTCAGCACACGGACGATCGCCTCCACATAGTCATTGAACCGGATTCCGGATCGGTTGTCTTCGCGGTGGTGTCCAGGCATGGTCGGGGCCTCTGCCGTATGTCCGGCCTTTTCCAATGCCGCTGCAACCCCTTCCCAACACCATCCCCCATGCCATGCGCCGTGCAACAGTACAAAATGATGTCCCATGATTGCCTCCTTTTAGATTCGCTCGTGGTCTTCAATGAGTTGTCTGTATCGGCATGATACCCTGATATTGCACGTTTGCCAAGCAGATACGGCAATTCACCCTCGCTTGTATGCAAAAATGCGTTCAATGAATCACCCATCAAGCGGCCTGCCATGGACCGCAGGATATTTTTCCATCCCTGTTTTCAAAGATCAGCTTGTGCTTGACTCGAACCGGTTTCAAGGATAGGTTTGACGGTATTCTTGATTCCGACTCGAATTCCGGGGGATGCTCCCGGTTCAACCTGAATTGCTGTGATTGTTTTTAACCGCAAAACGGGATCGATTTCGAACGGAACGCTAAAACCAGAGAGGAGCTCACGTTTTTGGATATTTTAAGTCAACTGGCCGATCAGATTTGTCTGGGCCAACAGGACCGGGTCCGTGAGTTGGTCCATGAAGCCATTGCACAGGATATGCCTGCTACCCGCATTTTGTCACAGGGGCTCATTCCCGGCATGGATAGTGGAGACGGTGACTTTGTTATGGAAATCCTTTCTCAGTCGGAGGAAACGTTTTCCCGAAAATATCGACTGAAGAGCCGTGGTCTGGATTTTGAGAGGGTCGTTCAAAAGGTGGCCTCTCTGCTGGATGTGGAAGCGGACTGCATTATGGCAAAGGGAAGGGAGAGGGACAGGGTAGCCGCCAGAGACCTGGTGTGTTACGGGTGTGCTGCTGAACTGGAAATACCCATGGCGGATCTTGCAAGAAAGCTCAATATGACGGTTGCCGGGGTGAGCTACGCTGTGAAACGAGGTGAGAAGGTCGCGAAACAAAGAGGCTGGTCTCTGGAGGACAGACTTACTTGACTATTTAAGGACGTGCCGCATTCCTCCATCTCGAGAGCCGCCAACATAATGATTATCAGAGCATTCCCTCTCTTATGACAAAGGAAATGACCTCATTCACCCCCAGGCCAGTCTTTAGGTTGGTGAACGCAAACGGCTTTCTACCGCGCATTCTTTTCGAGTCCGCTTCCATGACCTCGAGAGAGGCCCCCACCATGGGTGCCAAATCTATTTTATTGATAACAAGAAGATCGGACCGGGTTATTCCCGGCCCCCCCTTGCGCGGAATCTTGTCCCCCGCGGAAACATCAATCACATAGATGAACATGTCGGCCAATTCAGGGCTGAAGGTCGCGCTCAAATTGTCCCCGCCGCTCTCGATCAGGATTAAATCCAGGTTTGGAAATCGTCGGATCAGATCCGAGACGGCCGCCAGGTTCATGGAAGCGTCCTCCCGGATGGCAGTATGAGGGCAACCGCCGGTCTCCACGCCCATGATTCGGTCCGCTTTCAGGGCCTGATTGCGGATCAGGAACTCGGCGTCTTCCCGGGTGTAGATGTCGTTGGTCACAACGGCAATCTCAAACCGATCGCGCATATTGCGGCAGATGGTCTCCAGAAGCGCGGTTTTGCCCGAGCCCACCGGGCCACCGATGCCTACTCTCAAGGGGGAAGGTTCTTGTTTCATACGCTCCTCGTTACGGGTTGGTTTACTCAATAGGCCCCATCCATCCTGATTATTCAGGATCTGTAGAGTCTCGTGTACTGCGTTTCATGGAGACAGGAGGCAATGGCCAATGCGGGATTGGCCGCGCCGATATTTTCATCCGGCGTGAGCAGGCCCTGTGCCACGGTTTTGCGGACTGATTCGCCCAGTCTTAAGAGGATGCCATGCCCTTCCGTCTGGCCCAATGGAATGGTCTTCATTCCCGCCAGCACCTGATTTTCCAGCCACGACCATGCATATCCGATTGCCGCGTCTTCAAGGGGGATCTCCCATTGAACGGCGGCCAGGGCGAAACCAGCCAGTTGGCATCTGCCGGCTGTTTTTTTCCATTCATGGGAAAAAGGGACGCCGAGACCCTGCAGCAGGCGCAACATGGCGACGCCGCGATCCATTTCCTCCAGCCTGAGCTCCCGTGTCTCCCGGCAGGCCAGCAGACGTGAACACCATAGGTCAAGCGCTGTTTCTTGATTGGCCTCGCAGGCTGAAACCATGCGCTTTAAAATGGGAATGTCAACATACACCATTGAATGACCAAGGAGATCGGCCAGCCATCCCTTCAGTCCCAGCCCATCCCCGATCCAGCCTGCCTCCATGGCCCACTCGAGCCCCTGAGAATAGGCAAAGGCGCCGGTGGGGAGCGACGGACTCACCAGGTGCAGGAGTCTGGGCAGGGAGGGTTTGTTGGCCACGGGGCTATCCATGGTGATGCCCCTGATGCGCGTACGCACCGGTTTCCGGCTCGAAAGGGGCTTCTTCGATCTTGACTTCAAGACCCAGCCCCTTCATCATGTCATCCAGTACATGGTCGTGCGGATATTGGATCCGGTTTTCCGTGATCTGAACAGGCGCATGGCGGTTTCCCAGGTGATAGCAGGCGCGGGCCATGAGCAGGGGGGCGTCGCAGAGTACCGTGGAAACCGTTTCAGCCGCCGCCCTGACCTTCACCACCAATCCGTCTTCGGACAAGAGCAGGTCATCTTCCCGAAGAACAGACCCCCTTTCCATAAACAGTCCCGCCCTCATCCCATTGTCAAGCCGCACCATTAAGCGGCTTTTGTTCCTCTGTTCCCAGGGAAGCGTCAGGGTCGTGGCGCTTTCTTTCGGCATGGTCAGTTTGTTGAAAAATCGTATCATGATCAAAACAGAAAATAGCGTTGCGCCATGGGCAGGATTTTGGCGGGTTCGCATGTCAGCAATTCCCCGTCGGCCCTGACAACATAGGTCTGCGGATCCACTTCTATCCTGGGCATTCGATCGTTCAGGATCATGTCCTTTTTCCCTATCTTGCGGCACCCCCGCACCATGCCGATGGTGGATTGAAGCCCTAACTGCTTCGGGACGTCCGCCTCGATGGCGGCCCGGGAGAGGAACGTCATGGTTGTTGCCGCCCTTGCGCCGCCGTACGATCCGAACATGGGCCTGTAATGCACCGGTTGGGGCGAGGGAATGGAGGCATTGGGGTCGCCCATGGGGGCGGCCGCGATCATCCCTCCCTTGATGATCAGGCTTGGTTTCACACCGAAAAGCGCCGGTTTCCACAGCACCAGATCGGCCAGCTTCCCCACTTCCACCGAACCCACTTCGTGGCTGATTCCATGGGCGATTGCCGGATTGATGGTGTATTTGGCCACATAGCGCCTGGCCCGCATGTTATCGTTTTCGCCTTGGTTGTCTTCGGGAAGGCTTCCCCTCTGGGTCTTCATTTTATGGGCGGTCTGCCATGTGCGGATGATGACCTCGCCCACCCTTCCCATGGCCTGGGAATCGGAGGCGATCATGGAAAAGGCTCCCATATCGTGCAGGATGTCTTCGGCGGCAATGGTTTCCCTTCGAATTCGGGATTCGGCAAAGGCCACGTCTTCAGCGATTCTCGGGTCCAGGTGGTGACAAACCATGAGCATGTCAAGATGTTCATCCACGGTGTTGACCGTATAGGGCATGGTGGGGTTGGTGGAGGACGGCAGGACATTGGGCATCCCGCACGCCCGAATAATATCCGGTGCATGACCTCCGCCCGCGCCCTCGGTATGGTATGTGTGAATGACGCGATCCTTGAACGCCGCCATGGTATTTTCAACGAACCCGGATTCATTCAGCGTGTCCGTATGGATGGCCACCTGCACGTCCATGTTCTCGGCAACGCTCAGGCAGTGATCGATGCAGGCGGGCGTCGTGCCCCAGTCCTCGTGCAGTTTAAGTCCCATGGCACCTGCCCTGACCTGCTCTTCCAGGGCCTTCGATCGGCTGGCGTTTCCCTTACCCATGAATCCCAGGTTCATGGGCAGTTCGTCCGCCGCCTGCAACATGCGATGGATATTCCAGATTCCGGGAGTGCATGTGGTTGCGTTTGTTCCGGTTGCAGGTCCGGTCCCGCCTCCCAGCATGGTGGTGATTCCGCTATAGAGGGCTTCTTCTATCTGCTGGGGACAGATGAAATGGATGTGGGCGTCGATTCCCCCGGCGGTAATGATCCCGTTTTCCCCGGCAATGGCTTCGGTGCCGGGACCAATCACTATGTCAACCCCCGGCTGTATGTCGGGATTGCCCGCCTTGCCGATGCCGCTGATGCGGCCGTCCTTGATGCCGATATCGGCCTTGACTATTCCCCAGTGGTCTAAAATCAAGGCATTGGTAATCACCACATCCACGGCATCGGCGCAGCCTTGCTGGCTTTGTCCCATTCCGTCCCGGATCACCTTTCCTCCGCCGAATTTAACCTCCTCCCCGTATATGGTACGATCCTCTTCCACCTCGATCCAGAGATCGGTATCCGCGAGCCGGACACGGTCGCCGGTGGTGGGCCCGAACATTTGTGCATATGCCCTGCGATTGATCTTTTTCATTTGCCTTTCTCCAGACTGCCCATGACAAGGCCGTTAAAACCGTAAACATGCCTCCGGCCCGCATAGGCCACAAGCTCCACCTCCCGGTTCTGTCCGGGTTCGAAGCGAACCGCGGTTCCCGCCGGTATATTGAGCCGGAATCCCCTGGCTTGTTCCCTGTCAAAGGAAAGAGCGGGATTGGTTTCCATAAAATGATAATGGGATCCGACCTGGACGGGCCGGTCGCCTGTATTGACAACAACCAACCGGATGGTCCGACGGTCGGCATTGATTATCAGCTCACCCTCCCGTGTGATGATTTCTCCTGGTATCATGGGGCGTCTCCTCAGATTATGGGTCAGATTATGGGATTATGCACTGTTACGAGCTTGGTGCCGTCCGGAAATGTCGCTTCCACCTGAACCTCGTCAACCATCTCCGGAATGCCCTCCATGACATCGTCCCTTCCCAGGAGGGTGCGGCCGTATTCCATGAGCTCCGCCACTGTTTTTCCATCCCGCGCGCCCTCCATGATGCCGGCGCTGATGAAGGCAATCGTCTCGGGATAGTTGAGCTTCAGCCCCCGTCCCAATCGCCTCTCGGCAAGCAGGGCGGCGGTAAACAACAGCAATTTGTCCTTTTCCCTCGGTGTCAGTTCCATGGGTATGTCCTCTTTTTTTTATGTCGCCCATATCCCCGGCGGACAGGCATTCACTCCGAAGAGCCTGGGCCTGAGCCAGGTCCAAATCGCTTGAAAAAGTTCTTTTGCCTCAAAGGTTGAATTCCCGAGGTATCTCACCACAAGCAGGTCCTCCATGAGAGTGGCACCCCTGAAACTACCCGACTTTGATCCAAGCCTCTCCCGCACGGGAGTCAAAGCGTCCTGTGCAACCCCTAAGGCCATGAAGTTTGCACACACCGAAAACCCGCGCATCCCCGCGGGCCTGTTCAAATCGTCCGTCCCCGTGACGCGGAGACGGTCTTCCAGGAGCGGACGTCCCTCTCTGCTGATCCGGATCGATGACTTCAAGAAGCCGTTGTTGAAATCCTGATCGCAGGCGGGAAGGCCCATGCAGAGGATATCCCATCCCATGAAACGGGCATCCTTTTCGAGGTCGATCCGCGTTACGATCTCCGCGTTCGCTTCCGGATAAACGATGGTTTCCTGAGGAAGCCACTCCACGGCGCCGTCCTTTTCAACATGAAGACGATTTTCCTGCCTGGCTTTCCGGCCGTCGGATCGGTAAAACTTGGTCGCTCCCGGAGTCGTGATGAGGGCCGATGCGCCTGCCCTCACGGTTACCAGGGTTTCCAGTTGATCCCCGCCCACGACCCCGCCCGGCGGGTGCAGGATATAGGCATGGCAGACCTGCTCTTCAGGATAGAGAAGCCTCTGCAGCCTCAGGGGTCCGGTATGACGATTCCTTGCCAGGACTGTCCGGCCGTGCCGCGGTTCGAATTCCAGCTCCAGGCCGGCAAACCAGCCCCGGGAATCGTCTTCATATGGTAGCGGTATTGCCAATGTTCAAATCATTCGATCCCGATTTCATCAGACCGTCAGGTATTTCGAGATCATCTCCTTGTTCAGGGTCTCGATCTCTCCGTCTGCGACGATTCTGCCCCTGTCCATGATGGCGAACCGGTTTGCCACCGCATGGACGAATTTCAGTTTTTGCTCCACCAGCAGAATGGTCATTCCCATGTCCTTCCTGAGACGGTTGATGATTTCGCCTATCTCCCCCACGATATTCGGCTGAATGCCTTCGGTGGGTTCGTCAAGGATCACAAGACTCGGTTTCAGGACAAGGGCGCGGCCGATGGCAAGCTGCTGTTGCTGTCCTCCCGAAAGATCGCCCCCGCGCCGGCTGAACATTTCCTTGAGCACGGGAAATAGATCAAAGATCAGATCGGGTATTTTATGCAGCTTTTCCCTGCCGGTGGACAATCCGATCCTCAGATTTTCCTCTACCGTCAGAAGGGGAAAGATTTGCCTTCCCTGGGGAACATAGCCTATGCCCAAAGACGCTCGGCGGTCCGCGTCCAGTTTCACGATGGATTTCTTTTCGAAAAGGATATCTCCGGACTTCACTTTCAAAAGACCCATGATGCAATTCAGCAAAGTGGTCTTTCCCACGCCGTTTCTGCCCATGAGACAAGTGCATCGGCCTTTGGGAACCTCCAGACCGATATCCCAGAGCGTATGGCTTTCACCGTAAAACTGGTTTAATTTCTCGATGCTGAGCATGCTTATTCTCCAAGATAGACTTCTATGACCCGGGGATCATTCTGAATCTCATCCATGGGACCCTCGGCAAGGACTTTTCCCTGGTGCAGTACGGTGACCTTTCTCGCGATGGAACGGACAAAGTCCATGTCGTGCTCCACGACGATGACGCTGTGAACGCCCGCAAGGGAGGTGAGCAGTTCGGCGGTTCTCTCCGTCTCTTGCTGGGTCATTCCGGCCACCGGTTCATCCACGAGCAGAAGCCTGGGATTCTGCATGAGCAGTATGCCGATTTCAAGCCATTGTTTCTGACCGTGAGAGAGGGAACCTGCCCTGGATTTGATTTCCTCCTTGAGGCCCACCATTTCCAGCACCGATTCTATCCTGTCCTGTTGCGTCCCGTTGAGCCTTGCCCTGAAGGTGGGCCAGACCTCTTTGTTGCCGGCCATGGCAAGCTCCAGGTTATCATGCACCGTATGATTTTCAAACACCGTGGGTTTTTGAAATTTCCTGCCTATGCCGCTTCTGGCGATCTCGGGCTCGGTCAGCTTAAGGAGGTTTATTTGCTGCCCGAACCAGGCCGATCCTGCATCGGGCTTAGTCTTGCCGGTGATGATGTCCATAATGGTGGTCTTTCCCGCGCCGTTGGGTCCGATGATGCATCGCAGTTCCCCGTCATCGATATATAGATTCAGATTGTCCACGGCCTTGAACCCGTCGAAACTCACGGAGATCCCCTCGAGATAGAGGATCACTTCGTGGGACACATCCAGATCGGGCGGAGCATCGGGGATGAGAAAATCAAAAACCCGGTCCCTGGGCCAAAAGGCGCGAAATTTTTCAAGGGTATTCATCTGTTTGCCCCCCTTTTTCGAAAAAATCCCATTACGCCGTCCGGGAGGAAAAGAGTCACAAGGACAAACAGGGCGCCCAGTCCGTACAACCAGGCGTCGGGAAAAGCGGCCGTCAGATAGCTCTTGGCGAAATTGACCAGCACCGCTCCAACCACCGCGCCATACAGGGTGGCGCGGCCCCCCACCGCCACCCATATCACGATCTCGATGGAACCAAGCGGCGCAAACTCGGAAGGGTTGATGATCCCCACCTGCGGGACGTAAAGGGCCCCCGCAATGCCGGCCAAGACGGCTGAAAACACGAATATCCAGAGCTTGACGTTTTCGACCTTGTACCCGATGAATCGGGCTCTGTCCTCCTGATCCCTTATGGCCGTACAGAGCTTTCCCAGCCTCGATTTGGTAATATAGCGGCACAAGAGATAACTGCACGCAAGGGTGAGCGCGGAGGCGATGAACAGTCCCGCTCGGGTGTAATCCGATTGCAGGGAGAACCCCAGGATGTCCTTGAAATCCGTGAGACCGTTATTGCCGCCGAACCCCAGTTCGTTCATGAAGAAAGCCAGCATCAGGGCATAGGTCAACGCCTGGGTCATGATGGAGAGATAGACCCCGGTGACCCGTGAACGAAAGGCGAACCAGCCAAAGGCCAGGGCCAGGACACCTGGTACGACGATCACCATCAGCATGGCAAAGCCGAACCAGTCAAAACCGTGCCAAAACCAGGGCAGCTTCTGCCAATTGAGGAATACCATGAAATCGGGCAAAATAGCATTGCCGTACACTCCGCGATCAGCGATCTGCCGCATCAGATACATTCCCATGGCATATCCGCCCAGAGCAAAGAATGCGCCGTGTCCCAGGCTCAGGATGCCCAGGTATCCCCATGCCATGTCCACGGCCATGGCCAGGAGGGCATAGCAGAGGTATTTTCCCAGAAGGGTCATGGTATAGGAGGACACATGCAAGGGGTTTGATTCACCGGTTCCCAGATTGAGGGCGGGGATCAGTACCGCCGCCAATAACAGAATGGAAACCAGAATACCGCCCGCCCTGTCACTTATGTAGAGTTTGGAAATGATCTTCATGGCATTATCCGGCTACCCGGCCTTTTTGGGGAAACAGTCCCTGGGGCCGTTTCTGAATGAATAGGATGATGAGGACGAGAATCAGGATTTTTGCCAGCACGGCGCCGGTCCATGGTTCCAGAAACTTGTTCACGATCCCCAGGGAAAGTCCGCCCAGGAGGGTGCCCCAGAGATTCCCGACGCCCCCGAAGACAACCACCATGAACGAATCCACAATGTATGCCTGCCCCAGGTTGGGCCCCACATTGGTGAGCTGTGAAAGAGCCACCCCCGCAATCCCGGCGATACCTGAACCTAATCCGAAGGTGAGGGCGTCCACCCGTACCGCCCTGATGCCCATGGCCCGTGCCATGGCCCTGTTCTGCGATACCGCACGAACCTGCAGGCCGATGGGACTCTTTTTTAATAGAAAGAAGAGCGCGCTGAATACCAGAAGGGAGAACGCAAGGATGATCAAGCGATTATTGGTCAGGGACAATACGGCGTTTATCTGGATGGAACCGCTCATCCAGTGAGGCGATGCAACACTGCGGTTCAACGGCGAGAATATGGAGCGAACCATCTGTTGAAGAACCAGGCTGACCCCGAAGGTGGCCAGAAGGGTTTCCAGAGGCCGGCCGTAGAGAAAGCGAATCACGGTCTTTTCTATGAGAATGCCCACGATGCCGGACACCAGGAATGCGGCGGGAATGGCTAACAACAACGAAACTCCGATAGCGTCGGGCAACAATTGCTGGAGAACGAAAGCCGTATAGGAGCCTAACATGATCAATTCCCCGTGGGCCATATTGATTACACCCACGACCCCGAACGTGATCGCAAGACCGATTGCGGCAATCACCAGGACAGAACCTAAGCTGAGACCGAAAAATATTTTTTCGATCAGTGCGAAGAAAGAGATACGTGACTCGATTGAATTCAGCGCCACCCCCGCTTTTTTTTGAATGTCCAGATCCTTTTCGACTTGAACCAGCCGGGTAAGTTCATTGCGCACTAAGGGATTCAGGTTGCCGGTGAGTTCTTCCAGGGCCGTAAGTCGCGCCTCCTTGTCCCGGCCGCGCAAATCGAGAATGGACATGGCCGCCGTCAAGGCCTCTTTCACATCCCCGTCCGCCTCTGTTGTATACAGATCGGCGAGCAAGGGCCTAGATTCCAGGGTGATGGAAGGCATCATTTCATTTATGGCATGGAGCCGTACACCCGGGTCGGGATCTCGCAACCTTAAACGGGCAAGCGCTTGTGCCAGTGTATTCCTCAAGCGATTGTTTATGGAGACCTTCCTCAGTTTCCTTTTTTTAAAGGAACCCAGGTCCTTGTCGGTGAGCACATCGGTGGCACGATAGCCTCCCTCTTCCTCAACCGCGTACACCAGGGTCTTATCCTTTTTGATATAATAAAGCCTTCCCGCGAGCATGGCTTCCAGAATATGCGGGCAACGTGCGTCCCCGGATCCGGCCAGTTCTTCGATGCCAGCCTCTTTTTCGGGGAAGCCATTTTCAAGCAAAAGGTCGATGCCCTTATCAAACGCGGCATCATTCACGGCTGCGGTACATGGGAATGCCGTAGCGCAAACCAACAAAATGGTCGCTATTTGAAGAAGTCGCAGGTATTTTTTGGAGCCGGGTATTGCTGGCATCGATGCAATCATCCTTGAAAATGCGATTAACGGTTAGCGGTTAAAGGACCTCTCAACGGTCAGTAAAGGTCGATCCAAGATTCGGCGGCAAAAAAGACCCTGTGACTCCATTACCGTCAGGATTTTTTAATAAGATACGGTAAAGTGTTCCTGATTCCAGCCGGCCTGCCTCGTCAGGCCGGCTGAAAGGTTATTGGTTTTGATTCCTACTTTTTTGTTTTTACATTGTAATTGCCGGACGATAGAGGGGCCCGCCAGTCCGCGATCAGATCCTTGGACCCTTCAAGATAATCGGACCAGGCATCTCCCGCCACGAGTCCTCTCGTCTTCCAGACCACCTCGAATTGCCCGTCTCCCTGAATTTCCCCGATGAGCACCGGTTTGGTGATGTGATGGTTCGGCATCATGGCGGAATAGCCGCCGGAGAGGTTGGGCACGGCAATTCCGATGATTGCTTCCTGAACCGCCGCGGGATCGGTTGTTCCCGCCTTTTCCACGGCCTTGATCCACATGTTGAAACCGATGAAATGGGCCTCCATGGGATCGTTGGTCACACGTTTTTCGTTTTTGATGAATTTATGCCAGTTCTCAATGAACTCGTCATTGATCGGGGTGTCCACGCTCATAAAATAGTTCCACGCGGCCAGATGCCCCACCAAAGGCTTGGTGTCGATACCCGACAGTTCTTCCTCTCCCACGGAAAAGGCGACGACCGGAATGGAATCAGCCGTCACTCCCTGGTTTGCTAATTCCTTGTAAAAAGGCACATTGGCGTCCCCATTAATGGTGGAAACCACGGCCGTCTTTTTTCCTTCGGACCCGAACTTTTTAACGCTGGATACAATGGACTGCCAGTCGGAATAGCCGAAGGGCGTATAATTGATCATGATATCTTCCTGGGCGACCCCTTTTGATTTCAGATAAGCCTCCAGGATCTTGTTGGTTGTACGCGGGTATACATAGTCGGTCCCGGCAAGCACCCAACGTTTCACGCCCACATTATTCATCAAATAATCCACAGCGGGAATGGCTTGTTGATTGGGTGCGGCGCCGGTATAAAAAACATTGCGGGATGATTCTTCGCCTTCATATTGAACCGGGTAGAACAAAAGACCGTTCAGTTCCTCGAATACCGGCAGGACTGATTTTCTGGACACGGAGGTCCAGCATCCGAATACGGCCGCCACTTTATCTTTTTCAAGCAATTCTCTGGCCTTTTCCGCGAAAAGCGGCCAGTTCGAGGCTGGATCAACAACCACGGCCTCCAGTTTCTTTCCCAAGAGGCCGCCCTTCTTGTTCTGTTCATCTATAAGCATGAGCATGGTGTCTTTGAGGGTGGTCTCGCTTATGGCCATGGTGCCGGACAGGGAATGAAGAACACCCACCTTGATGGTGTCGTCCTTTGCCATAGCATTTCCACATAGAGCAATACCTGCAATCAACACAGCCAGAATCGTGATTGCGCTTTTCGTTCGTTTTATCATTTCTTTTTTCTCCTTAATGGGTTTAATCAATAGTTTCTTCCGGGTACTTAAACCTGATTTGACGGGAGGATAGGATGCGCATCCTTGGTTTGCCTTTTTTGCATCTACTGTGCCACATTCCCCATGAAGGACTCGTAAGATTTTAACCAGATGTATTTCCATGACAATTTAAAAATTGTCGGAAAAGTAGCGTTTTGCCAATCATTCAATAATGTATCTGTTTTGACTTTTGACTACAAATCTGTAGACATTATTAGGGCCTGTGCCGTATTTTTGCTATTGTTGACAACGATCGAAGCGGTGAGGATGGAATTCCATTCAGGGAAGACATACATCCATATTGGCAGATCCCGGGGAATTTGGAGGATTGCCGGGGTTTGACGGAAGATCGGATTGCTGAGAATAGTGGACCTGGTTTCGTGCCAGGCCCATCGTTTCCTGGGAGATTACCGAAAGGGGATTCTGTGGAAATAATGCTGGATGCGCAGACAAGCCAGCCTGGACGCGCCCGGTGTGCCGGGTCACATCATGATCCCATGAATCACAATGGAGATCACGGAAAAGCCGCTGGTTGAAGTGGCGAAGGCTGTTCCTCCCTTTATGATCCTTCTGATTCTCTGTCTCATGTCCATCACCTACATCCCCTCTGTTTCAACAATTTTCCCGAACTGGCGGATCCCTCAGCTTGTGCTTGACTCGAACCGGTTTCAAGGATAGGTTTGGAACTGTTTCGGGCCCGGCTCGAATTTTGCGAAATGCGCCCGCTTTGCCCTGAATGGCCGGAGGGTGTTTCGTCTTTGGAATGGCAATGATCTCGAACTGAACCGTAAAGCAAACAGGAGCGCACAGGTATGGATGTTTTAAGTCAACTGGTCGAGCAGATCTGCCTGGGCCAACAGGACCGGGTCCGTGAGCTGGTCCAGGAAGCCATTGAACAGGATATCGCGGTTGCCCGCATTTTAACCCAGGGGCTCATTCCCGGTATGGATATCGTGGGGGAAAAATTTCAGACCGGCGAATATTTTATCCCCAACATGTTGCTGGCGGCCCGGGCCATGAAAGGGGCTTTGGAAATATTGCGGCCCCTATTGGCTATAGGGAGCGGGACGCTGGAAATAAAGTAAGTTACGGGAATGGGCAAGCTATGCTTTTGAGTCACATCTGGTTGCGGTTCTTTCTTTGGCAATTACACACTGCCTGCAGATAGAGGCCAAATGGGCGGACATGGATAAGGCCGTGGGAATATGATGCCGGGAGGAGGTGGACCGGGTGCCGGGGACGCTTCACCTCGTGACGGCGCGAGGGATTGCAGCAAAAGACGGCATGACACAATAGGGATATAGGGCACGGCCTTTAACAGTAAACATGCGGGTCCAGAGGACCCGGCTTTGGATGAAAAGGGGTTAGTCTGCCTTGCCTCCAGAGGGAACAAGGTTGAGTTGTCCCCGTTCTTGTATCAGTATTTGGGAGTTTCAGAATCTCGTTCTTTTGCTTCCGGGTTGCAACAGAGGATATAACGGTTAGGTTAGGACGTTCACCATCACCGGCAGTCATCTCCTTGGCGTGGAGATAAAAACCGTTTTTAAGATGAGCCAAGCGTATTTGATCCTTTTATTTGAGTGAGAGTTTTTTTAATGATCTTCTGGTTCCCCCAAGTAATCGGCTGCACGCTCTAAAAGGAGATCGAAAAGGACAACATTCAATATCGATCAACGACCAATGGCGAATTTGTTTTCGTTTCCTTGAAGGCGATGCCTACGACGTAGAAATAACCGATTATCATTAGAGGATAGGAATATGGCTTTATCTAACTCAAAAAAGCGAGAAATGCCGCCAACACATCCTGGTGAAATGCTCAGAGAAGATTTCATGCCGGATTTTAATCTGACCGCAACAACTTTGGCAAAGGCCGTGGGAGTGTCACGCCAAACTGTGAATGAAATTTTGAGAGAGCGGCGTGCCATAACCCCTGCTATGGCGCTTAGATTGTCTCGCCTTTTTGGAAATTCTCCCGAATTTTGGCTGACCGCACAACATTCCCGGGATTTGTGGGATTCCGAACAGATGTTTTACGAGGAGCTATCTAACATCCAACCGTTACATGCTGCCTAAACCAAGCCTGCCTTTCCCGTTCTCCATGGAGATTGGGGACGTTATGTTGCGAGTCTGATTATGTTGTGTGATTGGGGAGGTGTTTGGG
>CAYLJZ010000037.1:25400-27731 GCA_964384085.1 uncultured Desulfobacteraceae bacterium | reverse complement strand
AAGGTCCGTGGGGGTCTCTTTCCCAAAGGACGCAAATCCTTGAGTCATTGCATGGCTACGGCAGTGAAGTCGTTAAATGAGAGCCCCAACAGCTCCAGGAGAACGCCTTGATCAAACCCGATGTCCCCCCTCCTGCCTGTTCCAGAACGTATTGAGGGTACAGGGAGCGTTCTACGGGGAGTGGAATTCTGTGTTGCGTCCTTTGGGAAAGAGACCCCCACGGGCCGGTTTGCTGACATCGCTTCTATAAGAAGGCCAACGAGTTACCGTAATTGTATATTTTTTCGCTCTTTTCCGTAAGGCCGGCTTTTTGGGAAAGCGCGCCATCGAATGAGAAGGAGAAATCATATGGCCTGGGACTGGGACAAACTGCAGGAGCAAAGAAAAAAGGCGCCAAGAGGCGCCTCCGGCACCCCTCCGAGCATGGAGGATGTACTTGAAAAAATCAAGGGGGCTAAAAAGAAATTCCCTGGCGGCACCTGGATTATTCTGGTTGCCGTCATCCTGATCTTCTTTGGATCGAGCTGCTTTTACACGGTGGCTGTGGATGAGGTGGGGATTATACAGAGGTTCGGGAAATACGTCAGAACGACGCAGCCCGGTCTCAATTTCAAGCTGCCGAGGGGGATCGAAACGGTCACCAAGGTAAAGGTCAAATATGTGTTCAAGGAAGAATTCGGTTTTCGGACCCTTCAGGCCGGCGTGCGTACCCAGTATGCGCCAGACAGCTCGTATGAAATCGAGGCGCTGATGTTGACCGGCGACCTCAATGTGGCCCTGGTTCCCTGGATCGTTCAATACCGTATCAAGGAGCCCTTTGACTATCTCTTCAATGTGCAAAATGTCCGATCCACCTTCAGGGACCTGGCCGAGGCCAGCATGCGTCTGGTCGTGGGGGACAGCAGCATCAACGAGGTCATCAGCAAACGGGAAGAGCTGGCTATCAAGGACAAGGAACTGCTCCAGAAGTACCTGGACGAGGCGAAAACCGGCATTCAGGTGGTTACCGTAGAGATGAAACGGACCAATGTCCCGGAGCCGGTTCAACCCTCCTTTAATGAGGTAAACCAGTCGGTTCAGGAAAAGGAGAGGCTCATCTACCAGGCCAAAGAGGCCTATAATAAGGTGATTCCGGCTGCCAAGGGAAATGCGGAAAAGACCATCAAGGCAGCCGAAGGTTACGCCCTTGACCGTGTCAACCGGGCACAGGGGGATGCTGCCCGGTTTGTCGATCTGTACCAGGCCTATTCCAAGGCCGAAGATGTTACCCGCCGACGTCTTTACCTAGAGGCCATGGAGGTCATCCTGCCCAAACTCGGGGACAAATATGTGGTCGATGCGGATCAGAAGAATCTTCTCCCGCTGCTTACCCTCGGGAAACCGGAAGGAGGCAAAAAATGAAATCGAAATTCTTGATCGTCCTGGCCATTATCGTCGCGATTGCCATCTTTTCAGGCGCCTATGTCATCGATGAGACGGAACAGGTTATCGTTACCCAGTTCGGAAAGCCGGTCGGCAACCCGAAGACGGCTCCGGGGCTCTATTTCAAGATCCCGATCCTTCAGCATGCCAATTTCTTTCCCAAGAACCTGCTCGAGTGGGATGGAGACGCCGGCCAGGTGCCCACACTGGACAAGACTTTCCTTTATGTGGACGCCTTTGCGCGCTGGAAGATTGTGGACCCCTTGAAATTTTTCCAAACCGTCAACAATGTGGTCGGGGCATTGGCCCGTCTGGATGACATCATCGATCCGGCGGTCAGAAATTTTATCACCTCCTATCCCCTTATCGAGACGGTCCGGAACAGCAACCGGGTGTTGGATAAACTGGATGTGGACCCTGAACATCCACAGGGAGAGGAGGTTTTCGCCGAGGTTACCACGGGAAGGGGAAGAATAACGAAGGGGATAATGGAGCAGGCCCAGCCCAAACTGGTGAATTTCGGGATTGAGCTGGTGGATGTTCAGATAAAGCGGTTGGACTACGTCGAGCAGGTCCGCAAGTCGGTTTATTCGAGGATGATCGCGGAGAGGAATCAGATGGCCCAGAAATTTCGCTCAGAGGGGGAGGGCGAGGCCCGCATCATCGAGGGCGATAGCGAAAAGGAACTCAAGCGAATCACCTCCGAGGCCTATAAGGTCGCCCAGGAAATAATGGGAAAGGCCGACGCCCAGGCCACCGAGATTTATGCCCAGGCCTATGCCAAGGACCCTGAATTCTATATGTTTGTGAAATCCATGGGCGTTTACGAAAAAACTCTGGATAAAGAAACGTCGCTCCTGCTGTCAACCGACTCGGATTTCTTGAAATTCTTCAAGAGCTACAGGGAGG
>CAYLJZ010000037.1:0-25300 GCA_964384085.1 uncultured Desulfobacteraceae bacterium | reverse complement strand
CTCCTGCTGTCAACCGACTCGGATTTCTTGAAATTCTTCAAGAGCTACAGGGAGGGGGGCGTGCTCAAGTAATTCAGGGTCTCGGCTCTCCTGTTCGGTAGGCGTTCACGGGTTCCAGGTTTCAGGCAATTCCTCAATCATTGAACCCGGGGGCCGTTACCTTATTGAAATTCTATCCTCTATGCGTTGGGAGCCTTTTTGCCTGCCCGGTTAAATCGAGGTTGTCCTGTTTAACCGGGCGCTATAACACTCATTCAGGAGATGGGAAATGGTAAGGACCGAGATATCACTCTTTCTCAAGAATGTCCCCGGCGAACTGGGTAAGCTGACCGCCATGCTGGCGGAGGCCGGGATCAACATTGATGCATTGACCATCCAGGACGCCTCTGAGTATGTTCAGGCCTTGTTCAAGGCAAGAGGAAAATCTCTCAAGCGGGTGGCTCCGGCGGCCAGCTACGGCTCTATGCAAAAGGATTCGGCAGATTATGCGCTTATTCGTCTCCTGGTGGACAGCACAGACAAGGCCGTGGATTTTCTGTCCAAGGGTGAATACGTCTTCGATGTGATGCCGGTCATTGCCCTGGAGATAGACAACCAGCCCGGCAGCCTGGCCGCGGTGGCCAGGAAATTAGGGGAAGAGGGGGTAAACATCAATTATGTTTACGGTTCCTCCCTGCCCGGGGACAAGCGAGCCCTCTTCATATTCTGTCCCGAAGACATCGACCTGGCGGCCCGGATTTTCAAGAATTAGGTTACGATCGTACGCCTCAGGTCAACCATCTTGAGCTGAATCGTCTCGGTCCCCTGCCATCGGTTCACCTCAGGCGTAAAGAGGATGTCGACGCGCTCCCCCTGAAGCGAATGATAGCGGCCCATGCCGAAACCGATGGCCTCATGAACAGTTTGCCCCTGCTGCAGCCGAAGCTTGAGATGTCGGTCGCCCACCAGGCGCGAGCCCACGACATCGAGGGAAGAGGCCAAAAAAACCGGCTCAGGATTCTGCTCGCCAAATGGCGATAGGGCTGCGATATCGTGAATCGTCTGTCGGCTGACATCTTTCAAGAATAGTTGGGCATCCACACGGATCACCGGCAGCATATCCGCCTCCGACAGCTCACCCTCGGCAATTTCTTCCAACTCTCTCTTCAGGTCCTCCAGATTGTCTTCATTCAGCCTGAACCCGGCCGCGTAGGCATGCCCCCCGAAGGCGTCAAACAGCGGAGAGAGTCGACTCAAGGCCCTGTACAGATTGAATCCGTCGATGCTCCTCCCCGACCCGGATGCCATGCCGTCCCTGACGGCCACAACCAGCGAAGGACGATGATACCTGTCCACCAGGCGCGAGGCCACAATGCCCAAGACCCCTGGGTGCCAGTTCTCTCCCCACAGGAGAAGGGTCCTGCGATGGGCGATGAGGTCCTGGGCCCGAATCCTGTCCTCGATCCGGTCAAGGATCCCCTGTTCCAGGCCCTGCCGCCGGGTATTGGCAATATTCAGCGTCTGGGCGAGGGTTTTGGCCGTCTCGTTTTCCGATGCAGTCAACAGAGTAAGCCCGGCATTCGAATCTCCCATCCTTCCGGGTGCATTGAGCCGGGGGCCCAATCTGAAGGCCAGATCATCGGAGGTGATGACGGAGCGATTCACGCCTGCCGCATCCATCATGGCCTTTATGCCGGCCCATCTGGAATCGGCCATGCGCCGCATGCCGCAGGTGACCAGCATTCGGTTCTGCCCCACCAGCGGAACGCGATCCGCGGTCGTCCCCAGGGCTACAAGGTCGAGATATTCCCTCAGGTCCGGCTCTGGTCTTCCCTTGAACCAGCCCTTTTCCCTAAGGGTGCTCCTCACAGCGACAGCGAGGAAAAAGGCCAGACCCACCCCTGAAAGGTGTTTGAACGGGAAAGGACAATCCGGTTGGTGCGGGTTGATGACGGGGCAGTCGGGGAGGGACCTCTCTGGGACCTGGTGGTGATCCGTCACCACCACATCGAGGCCCAATTCCTTTGCCAGAGCGATCTCCTTTGCTCCGGAGATGCCGCAGTCGACAGTGAGAATAAGGTTTGTCCCGTTTCGATGGATTTTTTTGACGGCGCTGCGATGAAGTCCATACCCCTCGGTTAACCGGTTGGGCACGTAAAAATCAACGACAACGCCGAGATCTGAAAAAAAGCTGAGGAGAAGGGCCGTGGCTGTGAGACCGTCCGCATCGTAATCGCCATAGATGGTAATTTTCTCATGGTGTTCTATGGCCGCCAGGATAGACGCCACGCCTTTTTCCATCCCCTTCATGAGCATCGGATCGACCATGTGCGACAAGCCGGGAGAGAGGAATGATCGTGCCGCGGCCTTTTCTGTGATGCCCCGATTGATGAGGAGTTGGGCCTGGAGAGGGGTTAAACCGGCCTCACGGGCAAATTGACTCGCAGCAGGGGAGGCGGGGATCAAGTTCCAGACTTTATGGGGAGGCACGATAGGGGCTCACTGAGGTGTCTTGAAGGTTCTTCATCCGCGAAGGATGGTTTCGATTGCCTTCACGTCTTCGGGCACATCCACTTCCACCGAATCGAACCGGGTTTCGGGCACCTTGATTTTGTATCCATACTCCAATGCCCTCAACTGCTCCAGCTTTTCCAGGGATTCCAGGACACCCTGGCGCAGGGAAGTGAACCGAATCAGAAAGGCCATTCGAAAGCAGTAAAAACCAAGGTGTTTGAAATGAACGCCGTCGACGATGCCGTCGCGGCAATAGGGGATAGGGCAGCGGGAAAAATAGATGGCAAAGCCGTTGATGTCGGTGACCACCTTGACATGATTCGGATTCTGAATCTCATCGGTGTGCGCTATTCGATATTTCAATGTACTCATGGGGAGGTCCGGGTCCTCTATCAGGGGCCTGACCAGGTCCGTAACGACCGACGGCTGAAAAGAGGGCTGGTCCCCCTGGATGTTCACCACAAGATCCTCGTCCTCAAGTCTCACCTTCAGGGCTGCTTCGGCAATACGGTCTGTTCCGGAACAATGTGTCGGGGAGGTCATCAGGGCCTTGCCGCCGAATTGACGCACGCAGTCTGCAATTCTGTCGTCATCGGTTGCCACATAAACGGCCGAGAGTTCCGGACACGACAATGCCCGTTCGTAGGTAAGCTGGATCATCGGTTTCCCCGCGATCAGGGCCAGGGGTTTACCCGGGAAACGGGACGAATCATATCTTGCTGGTATAAAAGCGGTTATTTTCATGGGCGCCTAATGAGAAATTCAGGAATCCCAATCCCTCAATCCATCCAGTAAGTTGCACAGGCGGAATCCGACTCCCAGGCCGTGACCCGGCTGACTTTGATAATTTCCGTGTTCAGTTTCTGAGAAAGGGATTCAAAAATATGGCGCGCGATGTTTTCTGAAGACGGCTCCATAGCCTTGAACATCTCCAAATCATTTAAGAATTTGTGATCCAGCGCATCGAGGATGTTCTTGGTTTCGTTTTTGATCTGCCTGAAGTCGATCAACAGACCGTCGCGCCCCAAAGCGCTGCCGGCAACGGTTACCTCGATCTTCCAGTTATGTCCATGCAGGTTTTCACATCCGCCTTTGATTTCCCTCAGTTGGTGTGCGGCCGCAAACTGGTCGTTTATCTTGAGTTCATACATCTGTGCCGGTCCTCATTCACCCTTTTTCGCGGAGTCTTCCTCAGTGGATGGCTTTCCCTGCTCTGCCGGACCTGTCTCCTGTTGAATGAATTCACCGTCGGCCCCCACAAGCCTGCCGCACTCGGTGCATCTTCCGTCTACGATGATCCCTGTACAGGTTCCGTCGGGACACAACACCCTGCTTTCAAGATCAAGTTCGCCGTCATCCTCCAGGACCTCTTCGTGGTGTGAGACGCGTTCCAGTCCTTCCTTCAAGGGCACCCCGCATGCCATGCAGTAATTTGCACCCTCAAAAACCGGTTCTCCGCAGTTCGGGCAGGGATTCCCAGGGATCTCCTTATCACAATGTGGGCATTTCATGCTTTTCTGTCTCCTTTCTTCAACACGGGCGCACCATCAGTTGCGTGGAGCGAACCCGTTAGGGTGGGAGAGATCGCTTCCCCCTGTTTAGGGAAGGAGTATAGGGAAATTCACGTCAGGTGTCAAACATTAACCAGAGCATTATCCGTTCCTCGCATGCATCCTCTTTTTTCTTGCCCAAGGCTTGATTTTAAGTTCTTAATTGCCTATGATGCGCCATCGAAAAGTCATCGGCAACAGGTCGAAGAAGCCGGGTCGACACCCGCGGGGTCTTCTCCCTGTTATTGGAAGGCATTTCTATGATGACATGGCAAAAAAGGAGAACACGGCAATGAAAATTGGATGGATTGGCACAGGCGTTATGGGGGCCTCCATGGCCGGACACCTTCAGAAGGCGGGACATACGCTTTCGGTCTTCAGCCGAAGCCGGAAAAAGGCGGAAGGTCTCGTGGAAAAGGGGGCTGTATGGTATGATTCACCGGGTGAGGTATCGGCAAACGCCGAAATCGTCTTTAGCATTGTCGGTTTTCCCGAGGATGTCCGTGAGACCTACCTGGGGAAGACGGGGGTCCTCAGCGGGAAACCGGCCTGCCGAATTGTGGTGGATATGACGAGCAGTCAGCCTCGCCTGGCCAAGACGATCTTCGACGAGGCCGCCAGACAGGGGATCGAGGCCCTGGACGCCCCGGTTTCTGGGGGCGATATCGGCGCGAGAAATGCGAAACTGGCCATCATGGTCGGGGGCAAAAAGGAGACCTTTGAACAGGTGCTCCCCCTGTTTCAGATCATGGGACCCACCATATCCTATATGGGCGGGCCGGGGAGCGGCCAACACACCAAGGCGTGCAACCAGATTCTCGTAGCCGGAAATATGATAGGGGCCTGTGAGTCGCTTCTCTATGCCTTCAGGCAGGGACTCGACATGCAACAGGTGATCGATATTGTGGAAAAGGGCGCGGCCGGATCGTGGTCCATCAGCAATCTGGGACCGCGAATTGTTCGAGGCGACTACGGGCCGGGTTTTTTCGTAGAACACTTCATCAAGGATATGGCGATCGCCCTTGAGGAATCTGCGGCTGTCGGCCTTTCCCTTCCGGGACTGGCGCTGGTTCAGCAGCTCTATATTGCAGTCAAGGCCCAGGGGCACGGGCGGTCGGGGACACAGGCGCTCTTTCTGGCCCTCAAGGCCATGAGCGAAGAAATGCCCAAATAATGCATGGAAGCTTGATGTGTGAGGGATGTGGCGTTCAAAGCCAACTTCATATACCGCACTCAGGACTCGTCACCTTAATTGGAAAGAGGAGGAAGGAATCATGGCTAAACTGTTGTGGCAGCCGTCCGAAGAGAGAATCCAACGTACCAACATGTATCGGTTCATGAGGTTGATTAATGAAAGGTACCATAAGGATTTTGCGGAGTATGCCCCACTCTACCAGTGGTCCATTGACAACATTCCCGATTTCTGGGCATCCATGTGGGAGTTTTCCGACATCAAGGCCTCCAGGCCCTACACTCAGGTGGTGGACGACCTTAAAAAAATGCCGGTCGCCAGATGGTTTCAGGGCGCGGAGCTCAATTTTGCGGAAAACCTCCTTCGATACCGCGACGACCGTATCGCCCTGATCTTCAAGGGCGAGGACCAGGACCCCATTCGAATGACCTATCGAGAACTCTACGACGAGGTGGCGCGGGTCTCCGCGCCGTTGAAGGCGGCGGGGATTCAGCCGGGAGATCGTGTCGCAGGCTTTATGCCCAACATGCCCCAGACCATCGTCGCCATGCTGGCTGCCACGAGCCTGGGCGCCACCTGGTCTTCCTGCTCCCCCGATTTCGGGATCAAGGGTGTGCTGGACCGCTTTGGCCAGATCAAGCCAAAGGTCCTCTTTACAGCCAACGGCTATTCTTTTAAAGGGAAGAAATTCGATTCGCTTGGCCGCGTGGCTGATATTCTGAAGGAGATCCCCTCGATTGAAAAGGTGATCGTTGTCCCGTATACCGAACCGAATGCCGACATCAGCCGCTTGCCCAAGGCGGTGGCCTACAACGAGTTCAAATTGAAGGGCACGCCCCCGGAGATTGATTTCAGGCAGCTCCCGGCCGATCATCCCCTTTATATCATGTTCACCTCCGGCACCACAGGGCTTCCCAAATGCATGGTTCAGAGCGCAGGCGGGATCCTGGTGCATCACATGAAAGAACTCATGCTCCATACCGATCTGAAGCGCGAAGACACCATTTTTTATTTCACCACCTGCGGGTGGATGATGTGGAACTGGCTCACCAGCTCCCTGGCCGTGGGTGCCACCCTGGTCCTCTTTGACGGCAATCCCTTCCACCCGAATCCGGGGGCCCTCTGGCAAATGGCTCAGGATGAAAAGATCACCATCTTCGGGACCAGCGCCGGCTACATCGCAGCCATTCAGAACGAAGGCGTGACCCCCGGTAAAACGTATGATCTGACGCCGCTCAAGGCCGTTCTCTCCACAGGCTCTCCCCTTTCGGTGGAGGGATTCGAATACATCTACCGGGAGGTGAAACAGGACCTCCAACTGGCCTCCATCTCCGGGGGGTCCGACATCAACGGCTGTTTTGCCAGCGGCAATCCCATGGGTCCGGTCTATGCGGGTGAACTCCAATGCAGGAACCTGGCCATGAAGGTGGAGGCGTTTGACGAGAACGGGAAACCGGTCATCAATCAGCAGGGGGAGCTGGTCTGTACGGCGCCGTCCCCATCCATGCCGATCTATTTCTGGGATGATCCGGACGGCAAAAAATATCGTGCCGCGTACTTCGACGTCTATTCCAATATCTGGCGACACGGGGACTTCATCGAGATCAATGATCGAGGAGGCGTGGTGATCTACGGCCGTTCTGACGCCACGCTGAATCCCGGCGGCGTTCGAATCGGGACCGCGGAAATCTACCGGCAGGTGGAGGGGATGGAGGAGATCGCAGACAGCCTTGTGGTGGGTCAGGATTGGAAGGGCGACGTCCGTGTGATCCTCTTTGTCAAGATGGCCGAGGGAAAGACATTGACGGACGAGCTCAAAAACAGGATTCGGACTATTCTGAGACAGAATGCCTCGCCCAGGCATGTGCCGGCCAAGATCATTGAAACACCGGCTGTCCCCTATACCCTGAATATGAAGAAGGTGGAACTGGCGGTCAAGAAGGTGATCGAAGGCAAACCCGTCCTGAACAAGGACGCCCTGAGCAATCCGGAGGCCCTTGATTTTTATGAAAACCTGAAGGATCTTCAGGAAGATTAGCCCGTCAACCCCTGAACCTCTGAAAGCCCGATATGGATTTTGATCTGAGTGAAGAACACAGGATGATTCGGGACATGTGCCGTGATTTTACGGCCGAGGTCATTGTCCCGAGGGCCGAAGAGATAGAGCGCACGGGCGAGTACCCCTACGACATCATGTCCCGAATGGCGGAACTGGGCATGATGGGGATCCCCATTCCCGATGTGTACGGCGGAAGCGGTAGCGACTGGGTGGGAATGCATCTGTGCATCGAGGAGATATCCCGCGGCGATCTCACCCTCGGGGCGCTTCTGGATGTAACCACGAGCGTCGTGGCCCAGGAGCTGTATGTCTTTGGAACCGAAGCTCAGAGGAAGGAATGGCTCGTCCCCATCGCCAAGGGGGAGAAGATCGGGGCCTTTGGCCTGACCGAACCGGATGCCGGCTCCGACGCCCAGTCCATTCGGACACGTGCCGTTCTCGACGGCAATGAATGGATCATCAACGGCGCCAAGCAGTTTATCACCAATATCGGGCTCGACACTGCAAGCCTGATCATTACGGCGGCCGTAACGAAATCGTCTGCGCAGGGTCCCCGGCTCATCTCCACCTTTATCGTACCAAAAGGCGCGCCTGGCTTTGTTCTGGGGCAGAGATACGATAAGATCGGGTGGCGAGGTTCGGCCACCCATGAGGTTATCTTTGAGAACTGCCGGGTGCCTGTGGAGAACCTCTTGGGGGATCCTGCCAGGGGGTTTTCCCAGCATCTGTCTGTGCTCCAGACCGGGCGCATCAGCATTGCCGCCATGGCGGTAGGGGCGGCCCAGGCCTGTTTGAATGAATCACTCAGTTACGCAAAGGAACGGGTACAGTTCGGCAAGGCGATCGCGGGGTTTCAGGCGATCCAGTTCAAATTAGCCGACATGGCTGTCGCCATTGAACTGGCGCGGAACCAGTACCTCAAGGCCGCATGGCTCAAGGACCAGGGCCGTGAGCATGCATTCGAGGCAACAGCGGCCAAACTCTTCGCCTCCGAAATGCTGGAAAGGACGGCATCGGACGCGGTCCAGATACATGGCGGCTACGGGTACATGGCGGAATACCCGGTCTCTCGGTATTATAAGGCGGCCAAGGTGTTGCAGATCGTGGAAGGAACATCCGAAGTCATGCGGATTATCCTTTCCAGGGGACTCGGACTTCGAGACGGTTAAAGCCCTGCAAGAATCGGTGATCATCGGTCATTGGTAACGGGGCGTCGCTTCAACGAGATTGCAGTGAAAGGCGCAGCTTTGACCCATGTCGGCAAGTGCCTGACTGGTCAGGTGGTTGATCCCGTGCTTTCCAGGCATGAAGCGGGGCCAGTAGAGCCCCTCCGCCACGGTAACGCCCGGCCCTGTCCGATCGGTGATCCGTGCGAATAGAAATGCCTCGCCCCGGTCATTATACACCCGCACCTCCATATTCTCCTCGATTCCTCGGTTTGCTGCGTCATTCGGATGGATCATAAGGGTGGGTGGGCCTGCCTGATCGCGAAGATCGACAATTTCGTTAAAGGTGGAATTGAGGAATTGATGACGGGGCGGGGTGATCAACTGAAGCCCGAAACGGCCCTGACCCGCCGCGTCCACGCTGGGCTCGCCGTTTGGGAGCGGATCCAGTCCGCGGTTTGCCATGCTCTGAGAATAAAACTCGATTTTACGCGAGGGGGTTCCGAAACCGGAAGAAAAAACATCAGCCGGGACGTTCAAACGAACGGGGCGTCCCTCCCTCAGACGATCCAGCGTAATCCCTTTCAGATAGGGCGAATCAGACGCCAAAAGTGCCTCGATGATTTCTGATTCCGACTGGTGGAAACAGGGCTCGTCGAAACCGAACCGGTGCGCCAGCTCCTGAAAGATGGAGAGGGTGGAACGGACCTCGCCGATCGGGTCGATGACCGGGTGGGCCATCTGAAGATAGTAGTGCCCATAGCTTCTGTACAGGTCCGTGGATTCCATGGATGTGGTGGCAGGAAGGACAAAATCCGCGTACAGCGCGGTTTCGCTCATCACGATTTCGTGGACCACCGTAAAGAGGTCCTCCCGTTGAAGCCCCCGCAGGACCTGCGAGGAATCGGGGGCCACCACTGCAGGGTTGCTGTGGTAGACATGGAGGGCCTTGACCGGGGGATCATGGAGTTGGGTGAGTGCGGATCCGAGTTGCACCATGTTGATGATTCGTGATGGCGTCGAAGCCAGTTCTTCGTGGAGCACGGTCTTCATGTTTAAGGCAAAGGCCGCGGATGTGGATCGTGTAATGCCGCTCCCCCTTTTGTGGATGGCGCCCACCAGCGCGGGCAGGAGGGCAATGGTCCGCATGGCCATGCCGCCTTTGAGCTGCCGTGAAGGCCCCCAGCCCGTGCGGATGTAGGGGGCGCGGGCGGTCCCGTAGCGAGTGGCCAGGTCCTCGATCTGGTCTGCGGGAACGCCGGTTATCTCCGCCGCCCGGCGGGGCCCGCATTCCTCAAGACGAGGCTGGAGCTGTTCAAATCCAAGGGTTTCGTCGGCGATGAACCCCCTGTCTATCAGGCCTTTTTTTACCAGGATATGCATCATGCCCAAGGCAAGCGCAGCGTCTGTCCCTGGCCTCAGTTTGAGATGGATATCCGCCTCCCGTGCAGTACGGTTCGCGTAGGGGTCAACCGCCACGATGGTGGCGCCGTTCTTGCGGGCCTTCAGGAAAAAAGGCCATGCATGCACATTGGTGGAGAGGGTATTGGTTCCCCAAAGGATAATCAGGTCTGATTCGACCGCGGATTCGATGTCAGTGGTAGGAATGCTTCCCATGCTGGCCGAAAATCCTGCCTCGGCCGTGGTGCCGCAGATGGTTCTCAGCAGACTGGAGGCGCCCAGTCGGTGAAAGAAGGGATGTCCGGCGTGAAACTGGACCACGCCCATGGTCCCGGCATAGGAATAGGGAAGAATGGCCTCGGCTCCAACATCAGAAATGATCTTTTTATAACGTTCCACGATTTCGTTCAGGGCCTGGTCCCACGAAACCGGCACGAACACGCCATCCCCCTTTTTCCCTGCCCGTTTCAACGGGCGATGAATTCGAAGCGGGGAGTGAACACGCTCCCCGTAATGGTTGACCTTCACACAGATGGCGCCCTGGGTAAAGGGATGATCCGGATCTCCCTTGACGGATACCACCCGTCCTCCTTCCACCCCCACCAGAAGCCCGCAGGTATCCGGGCAATCGTGTGGGCACACAGAGCGTTTATAAGTAACCATGGGCATTCTCCAGTTGACGGCAGACGTTGAATTTGCCTCACTATACGTGACATGAGGGGAAAAAGGCAAGCGGGTCGCTTTTTGACACTCGACGCCGGATAGGGACCTGTCGTCAAACGGTCATAGTGAGGGTCTCGCCACCCCCAAAGATGAAAATCGAAGCTCCTGTGACAAGGGGAACATTGAACGTCCAGCGTCGAATGTGGATGGTGAAAAACGAAGCCACTCAACCCTGAACCTTGAACGTATTTTCACTGTGAAATAACGCTCAGGTCGGATGTGATTCGTGGCATCAGGAGAAGAGACGCCTGCAGGGGTTTCCGTGGGGGGGAGATGGGGTTATCTTATGAATAAGATACGTGGTTTTGGCGTGGCGACGGGTCAGGTTTTCTAAAAAGCCCAGTCAAGACCGAGGAAAACGCCGTTGTGCTTTTGCCGGTTCTCTGAAGGACTCTCCTTGACGCTGAAAAGACTCCCCACACCATGCTGTCCCACGATGCTGAGCCTCAAATCATTGGTAAGGTCATACCCTAACATGAGGGAGACGTTTCTGTTTTTCCAACTGTCCGTGCTCTCGAACGCGCTGCCAAGAGCATCACTTTCATCCCAGTATTGAACATCTGCCGAAAATGACCATCTCGCTGGCAAAGGCTTGATCCGAACTGCAAGGCCCAGCCCCGGCCCCCAGGAAGGGGATCTTTCAACGTCCGTCTCATATCCCACATAGGAGAAGGAAGGCGTAATCTGCAACCAGTCGAACGGCTGGATAGCGCTGGCCATCTTCACGCCCTGAAGGTTCCTTCCCAAGGTGTAGCGGCGCTCCGAAAAAGACTGTTCTGGCCGGGGCGTCAGGAAATCATCTCTTGTCTCGGATGTATAGCGGAAGTGGCTTTCCTGGAGAAGACCGATGCTCCAGGAGGCGTCACCAAAGGAGCGGCTGACCTGGAAGCCAAAGGTGTGTGTGGGACCTTCTGCCAAGCGGCTTACAGAGGAGTTTTCCCACCAGGAAGACGGCCTCAACCCCTCGCTCAGAGAGAAAAATCCCCTTCCGTCTCGATCAGCCCCATTCGACATTCCTGGCAAATCATTCAGGGCGGTTTTGACCCTGCTCGATCCTCGGGCCTGGTCAGCGCCTTCATATTTCCACAAGCCGGCAGGTCTTTTGGCGGATACCATCCTCACCTTCCAGTACTGGTCGTCAAGGCTGGATACGGTTACCCCGCTTGTCCTGGCCGCATGAATGAAATTCCCGTCGTCAAGGTAGATGCCGACATGATTGATCCGTTTGCCTTTTCGAGAAAAAAAGATCAGGTCACCCATTTTAAGGTCATCCTTGGGGACCTTTTTCATTATGGGAAGGGAATGTTGCTGAGCACTCGAATGGGGAAGCTCCAATGTTGAAGTCTTGGAGTAGATATGTCTGACAAATCCCGAGCAATCCATCCCCTTTTCGCTAGCACCTCCAAAGCGGTAGGGTGTGCCTATATATTCCTTTACCAGCTCGAGAAAGGATTCCTCCTCTACGACAACAGGAGGGGGTAACGAGGTCACCCGCTTGGCAGAAGGGCGTTTGGATTTGTGCTTCTGAGGCTTCTTTTCCAGGGCAAAAGCGCTGTGCAGCAGAAAGCCGGGATTAAGATTGAGAAAGAAACAGAGGATTATGATAAGCGAACTCAATCTCACAAGCGTTTTTCTGTGTATGCGTTTAGAACGTCTCGACATCCCTTACCTGTGTTAGAGTCTGAGTTGACCGTTTCATCTTCCTACGCATCCTTCCGAAAGGCCTCGGGCACCTGCGCTCCGCAGGGACCTGAAGGGGGAAGGGAACAAAACAAGGCACTCCTATCACATCATAGAGGGCTGTGCAACAATAAAATTGCGCGATCGATTTTTTTGGGGGAAATGGAAATGCGATGGACCTCTGGATCCCGGGTCCCCAAGTCGTTACGAAGGGTTTATGATAGGCAAAGCATGGTGTGGATATTACCTAAATAGTTTATATTGAGTTAATTTGAGCATTTTATGAGAAAAGGCAGCTGCGCTCCAAGAATGAATCTGCATCCAAATTCGCTTTTTCAAACAGGCCTCCATTGTTTCGTTTTGGCCGCCGAACGCAAAACCGAAGCCTTTTGAAAACATTCAGGCAATATTGCGCTGAATGCGGTTCCACAGGTGCCAGAACGTTGGAAACGATTTTTTCACACACGCTTTATCCTGAATGTCGAGGTGGGGGGTTCGCAACGCCACAACGGCAAGACTCATTGCCAGGCGGTGGTCATTATGAGGATATACCACGGTTCCTTTAAGACGCGAATCTCCTTCAATAATGAGGCCATCAGGGAGTTCTGTTACACGACCCCCGATTCGGCCCCATTCGAGGGCCAGGGCGTGAAGGCGATCACTCTCCTTGTGCCTGAGATGGGCGACGTTTCGAATGATGGTCCTTCCCCTGGCAAAGGGCGCTACTGCGGCCAGGGTAGGGACCATATCCGGGAGATCACTCATATCCACGTCAATTCCTGAAAGGTCGCGGCCGTGAACGGTCACTCGATCGAATCCCTTTTTTACGATGCAGCCCATTCCCTCCAAAATTTCCAGGAATCTGATGTCGCCCTGCCAGGTCGTGTGAGGATGGATATTGGAGGTGACCATCGTCCCGCGGGTAACAGCGGCTGCGGCCCAGAAATAGGATGCGGAAGAGGCATCTCCCTGAACACTGAATTCCCGGGCCCTGTAGTCCTGGCCTGAAGGAATTCTGAAACGGCTATACTGATCCCGATCGACGCGGATTCCGAACCGGTCCATCACATGGAGGGTCATATCCACATAGGGGGTTGACACCAGGTCTCCCGTGATCTCGACTTCGACCGCTGTGTCTGCACAGGGACCCGACAGGAGGAGGGAAGAGAGAAACTGGCTGCTCTGATCTCCCGGAAGGGAGACCTTGCCGCCCCAAATGCCGGATGCCCGTAAACGTACCGGGGGGCAACCATCCTCTTTGACGCATGAGGCGTCCACCCCTAGGCGCTTCAGTGCCTCGACCAGCGGGCCGATCGGCCTTTGCTGCATCCGTTCTGTACCGGTTATCAAGAAATCACCCCTGCACAGGGCCACCACCGACAGAAGGAGTCGAAAAGAGGTCCCGGAGTTGCCCAGGTAGATGGTTTTCTCCATGGCGGCTCTACCCAGCGCCCTTCCTCGCCCGTCCACCATCAGGCGGTTTCCGTCCACGGCGATCGGTACGCCGAGCTGTCGCAGGGCCTGAATAGTGTAGAGCGTGTCTTCGCACTCCAGAAAATCTTCGAGAACACTCCTTCCGTGCGCCAGGCTCGCAGCTATCACCGCCCGGTGGGTGATGCTCTTGGAGCCGGGTATTCGAACCGTGGCGTCTATTCCGAATGGCGGATCAATGGGCTTCATGGCGTTTCAAAAGGGCCTCCTCTATTGCCTTGCGCATGGCCGACAGCGGCGGATCGACCCCTGTCCACAGTTTGAATTGTTCGGCCCCCTGATAAATCAGCATGGGGATGCCGTTGATGGCTGTGCAGCCTCTTTCCCTGGCCATTCTCAGAAGCCGGGTCTCGAGGGGGTCGTAGATGATGTCCATCACGACCATCCCTGGTCTCAGAACCGCTTCGGGGACCGGGCACTGGTCCAGATGGGGCGACATCCCGACAGGTGTTGTCTGAATCAGGATATCTCCCCTCACAGCCGCAATCTCTTCCAGGGGGATGAATCGGCAGTCGAGGGAACGGGCAAGCCGTTGTCCCCGGCCGCGGCTTCTGTTGACAATGGATAGGGAAGCCCCCTTTTGTTTCAGAATAAACCCGATGGCCCGGGCCGCCCCCCCGGCGCCCAAAAGGATGCAGCTCTTGCCCGTAAGAGGTGTTTCCGCTTCCAGGGCCATTAACGCCCCGATAGCGTCCGTATTGTATCCCGTCAGCCTGCCGCCTCGATTGACGATGGTATTGACGGCGCCGATTCGCCTGGCAAGGGGATCTATGGCGCTCAGACAGGGGATCACGGATTCCTTGAAGGGGATGGTGATGCTCGTTCCCTTGATCCCGAGTCCCTTGATCCCTTCGATGCATCTCTCAATATCTTCCGTTTCAAAGGCGAGGTAGACG
The DNA here is from genome assembly GCA_964384085.1 of uncultured Desulfobacteraceae bacterium. Lineage (GTDB taxonomy): Bacteria > Desulfobacterota > DSM-4660 > Desulfatiglandales > Desulfatiglandaceae > AUK324. The sequence goes on along the minus strand of CAYLJZ010000037.1, from coordinate 10,649 downwards.
GCGTTCAGGCCGATGGCTGAAAAGGCGGCATTGTGCAGGGCAGGACTCAGGGAATGCCTGACCGGGTTTCCGATGATGCCATACAGCTCGGTATGGGAGTCCACTTTTAGGGTGAAAGGATGTTCCATATCTTCCTCATATTCGAAGCGGAAATCTGACCCGGTGCAGATTCCTCTCCATTTTCGAGGGCTGCAAAGGTCATGTGGCCCCCCATGAGAGGGGAGAGAATGCGGCTGACCCGGCCCAGGGGCCCCATGCAAAAGGCGATGATCTCTATCCCTCTGGACTGGGCCAACGGGATCAGTTCAAGAACCCTGAAATTGTCTTTCCACGTCCTCGCCCACGTAACGATCTTCACGATATCCCCGCCAGTGTCGGCCATTTTATTGAAGAGGGCTTTCAATGCATTCGAGGAAGGCGTCCGGTTCAGCAGATGGGCGGAGACAATGACCCTGCAGGTTCCCTTCCTTTCCACAATCGCCTCTCTATATTCAAGCGGGAGGCTGAGTTCAACATCCACATAATCTGCACCCTTTGCTATGGCTTCCGTCAGGCAGCGCACCGTTGTCTCATAACTGACGGCCCCATTCCCTCCCTCCTTCCTGGAGCGATGGGTTACAAGGACCGGCCGCGTCGCGGAGCGAATAATCTTTTTAAGATCAAATTCCTCCATAAGGTCCAGGCGTATCTCGATCACATCGGCCAGGGCATGTGCCTCCGCCATCTTAATAATGGCGCTGTCGGTGCTTCCTGCCACAATGGGAATGCAGATCATCCTGTTGCACCCCCTATGCTATATTGTGCCGCAGCCTGTTGAGAAACTTCTGCATCTCTTCATAATCCCTCCCTCGGATAATGTGGGTCAGATAGGCAAGGCTGGAACTGATCGCCTCGATTTGTCTGACCGTGTGGGGATTGAACATGATCTCGGAAAGAAGGTGATCATCCTCAGAAAAGAGTCCTCTTGCAATATCGAGATGTTTTCTAAAGGTGGTCCCGGGGGCCTCCTGTTGTTTCATGGTGGCGGCAAACACCATGCTTGAGGCAAAGGGGATGGAGAGGGAATAGGCAATGGTCTGATCATGTTCTTCAAAGGTATATTCGTAGATATTGAGATGAAGACCCTCATAGAGCTTTCTGAAAAAGGCCTTTCCCTCCTCGTCCGACTCCCTGATCATGATCGTATTTTCATTACGAAGGTCCCGAATGTTGGCAAAGGTTGGACCGAACATGGGATGGGTGGAGACGAATCTCCTTCCCAGGGTCCTGTACAGCGCGTGTATTCCGGTCTTTACCGAGGCGATGTCCGAAAGGATGCATTCCTCGGACAGGTAGGGAAGAAAATCTTCAAATGCCTCACGGATATTGGCGATGCTCACTGCGTTAATGAGGATCTCGGGTTCGAACCCCTTTGCCTCGGAGGGTTCAAGAAACCTTGTAACGTTGAAAAAGTATTTGAGCTTTCTTCTGTCCAGGTCGTAAACAGCCACTTCATGGTCGAGGCAGAGCTCTTCCACCAGCCACGCACCCATATGCCCGGCGCCCAGTATGAGTATCTTCATCGGACCCTCCTCTCTGTGTAACAGCCCATCAGCCGAAATTGGGTCGTCATCCTTTCGACCTCTGTAAGCGCTTCCACAACAGGCCGGTCCTGGTCCGACCCCTCGAAATCAAGAAAAAAGGCATAGTCTCCCGGCTCATTGGGAATGGATTCTATCCGTGTGAGATTGATGCCCTTGTCCGCGAATACCTTGAGGACGTTAAAGAGCGTTCCCGCTTTGTGCGCCGTGGAAAAGACAATAGAGCATTTGTCTCCCTTTTCGGCGGCCTTTTCCCTCGAAAGGACCAGAAACCGTGTCATGTTTCTCTCCATGTCTTCTACCCCTTCCTTGATCACTTCCAGGTCATACAGCCGGGCGGAGAGCCTGCTCGCAATGGCGGCAGACCTCTTGGGCCGGGTTTCTGAAAGCATTTTTGCCGCCCCTGCAGTGTCTGAATAAGGCGCCGGCTCGAGATGGTTGCGCGAAAGGAATTGACGGCATTGTGAAAGCGCCTGGGGATGGGAATAGACGCTCCGGATCTCTCTATGGTCCGTGTCAGGGAGTGCGAGGAGACAATGGCGTACGGGAAGTTCCACGGCCCCGACCACATGGAGATCGGCATGGATGAGGAGTTGATTGACCTGGTCCACCGAACCGCCCAGTGTGTTTTCCACGGGAACGATCCCATAGTCGTAGAGTCCGGATTGAACTCCTTCGAAGACATCCGCGAACGTATTGCATGGAAAGGGGACCAGGCGGCTGTTCCAGAGGATAGACGCCTCTTCACTGTAGGCCCCATGTTCTCCCTGAAACGCAATGAGATCGTAATGATCGCGCTGGAGTCTCTTGCTTTCGTGAATGATGCCGTCAAAGATTTTTTCTACAAATCCCGCCTGAATGAGCCCTGTGTGGCGATTTCGTATTCTGTCGAGGATCTCCTTCTCTCTCTTGATGTCCTCAACCTCGGTCTTGAATTTATTCGCTATCAGGACCTGTTCCATCCTGCTGTTTAAAAGCTGCAATATCTGACCATCAATGCTGTCGATCTTTTTCCTGATCTCCTTCAGATTCATGATTCACCTCGCTAAGAGTTATGCAAGACAATAGACTTCATTGCGCAAACAGCGATGAGCAATTGCGTATCGCGTCTCCCAACTCATGGATCGGCATCTCTTTAACAACCGCATGCCCGATAGCCTCGAGGAGCACAAAATGGATGCTGCTCCCGTTCCGCTTTTTATCCTTTTCCATGGCGGCAAGAAGCTCCTCGGGGGCACAGGGAAGCCGGGTCGGAAGTCCGAGTTTTGTGAGCAATCTCTCGATTCGTTCGAGCTCTTCAACGCCCAAGAACCCCCTTTTATGGGACAATCTGGACGCCATCGACATGCCGATGCTGACCGCCTCGCCGTGAGAGATGCCTGTCGCCTTTTCAATGGCATGCCCGAATGTATGTCCAAAATTGAGCTTCCGCCGCTCGCCCCCCTCCTCCTCATCCCTGTTGACAATGGCTGACTTGATGGCCACTGAATCACAAACGAGCCTCTCTATCACCTCGGGATTCAGGGATGCGCCTTTTTCATAATTTGTCTCAAGATATGTGAACAGCTCAGGGTCCCCGATAACGGCATGTTTGACGATCTCGGCGAAACCGGAGAGGAGTTCCTTTCCGGGCAGGGTCTTCAGGAGATCCAGGTCGCAGATAACGAATTTTGGTTGATTAAAGACCCCCAGCATGTTCTTGTAGCCTTCGAGATTGACGCCGTTCTTTCCGCCGATGCCAGCGTCCACCTGCGACAGGAGGGTTGTGGAAACGAATCCGAATGGGACGCCCCGCATGTATATGGAGGCGACAAAGCCTGTAATGTCTGTGACAACTCCCCCGCCGATTCCCACGATAAAGGATGACCGGTCCGCTCCGATCTCCATGAGCTTCAGGCAGATTTCTTTGACATTTTCGAGGGTTTTCGCCTTTTCTCCCGTTCCGATCTCTATCACGGGGCAGGGGGGGAGGTCCTTTTGATAATAACGCATGATATTCACGTCGGTGATCATGACGGCCTTTTCCAATGGAGCGTGGTTTCCAATGGATCGGATCGACTCTCCCACCAGGATCGCTGAGGCGCCGCTACGGCCGTCTACCCGGATGGTTTTCACGGTTTGTCTCCTCCAAGTCGATGTGTTGACCTTCCATTCAATGTGTTCATGCAGGACCCTAATACGTTCAATTTTTTCATCAGTCCCCCGAACATATCCGGCGACATGGCCTGATCTTTGTCGCACATGGCCTCAGCCGGCCTGCAGTGCACCTCAACCATAATCCCGTCCGCCCCGGCCGCCATGGCAGCGAGACTCATCGGTTCAATTATGCTTAACCGCCCGGTTCCGTGAGAGGGATCCACAATGATGGGGAGATGCGACGTCTCCTTCACGCATGGGACGATGCTGAGATCCAGGGTATTTCGTGTGTACGTCTCAAATGTCCTTATCCCTCTTTCACAAAGGATGACGTTGGGGTTTCCGGCCGCAAGGATGTATTCCGCACAATTTAGCCACTCTTTGAGGGTTGAATACATCCCCCTTTTCAGGAGGACAGGCTTGTTGAGCTTTCCGACCTCCTTGAGGAGCGAAAAGTTCTGCATGTTCCGGGTGCCGATCTGGAGGACATCCGCATATTCGGACACCCACGACACATCCCGTGGGTCGGTGACCTCGGTGACAATCGGCAGCCCTGTTGCCTGTCTGGCCTTTTCGAGGATCTTCAGGCCCTGAAGACCGAGCCCCTGGAAATCGTATGGCGAGGTCCTCGGCTTGAATGCGCCGCCCCTGAGCATATTGGCGCCTGCCGCCTTCACCTCTTGTGCGGTTTTCAGGGTCTGTTCCTCGCTCTCCACGCTGCAAGGGCCGGCAATCACCACAAAATCCTCACCAAATCTCACATCTCCGACCGATATGACCGTGCGACCGATGTCATGACCATTCAGTGAAGCAAGTCTAAGTGCGTTCATCTCGAATCATCTCCTTTTGTATCTGCTGGTTTCGGCCTCAACGGCCCTAATTGTGACAACCTGTAACGAATTTGAAGTGAACCTACAATTGTTAAATTCTGAACCCCAAACGTAGTTTTCTGATAAAAAGAAAACAAAAAACCGTGGTCGATCTGTTGGCCCACGGTCCCTTTTTACACGATATGACTCAGACCGGGGCGGACCTCTGTAGCCGACAAACCAATAATAAAACGTAAGATCGTTATGTGTAGGCAACTTTTCTCCCATCTCTACCTGTCACGATATGGACTTAGACCTCAGATAGTGATCTGCAATGACGATGGCGACCATGGCCTTTAAGACCGGCACCATGCGGGGCACGGCAGAGACATCGAAGCGGCCCGTCAGACATAAGCGGGCAGGGCATCCCTCCCGGTCAATCGTCTCCTGCTCGAGCATGATAGAGGGAATCGGCTTGACTGCCGCGCGAAGGATGATATCGTCTCCGTTTGAAATGCCGCCCAGGATACCGCCCGCGTGGTTGGTTTTGAAACCGGATGGCGTGATCGGGTCATTATTCTGGGAGCCTGTTAGATGAGCCGCCTCAAACCCCGCCCCGATTTCTACCCCCTTTACAGCGCCCACAGACATCACCCCTTTGGCAAGATCCGCACTCAGCTTGTCAAAGACAGGCTCGCCGAGTCCAGCAGGACACCCGGTTGTACGAACCTCTACAATGCCGCCGATAGAATCTCCTCCCTCTCTTGCCCTTGAAAGGACCTCTTTCATTTTTTCTGCGGCAGCCATGTCGGGGCAGTAAAAAGGATTCTCGTGAATCTCATCGAAATCGATATGCTCTGCCCGAATGCCGCCCATTTCCAGTGTGTAAGCAGTGATCTGGATTTTTAGCGGCGCCAGGATCTTCTGGGCTACTACTCCGGCCGCGACCCTCGCGGCGGTTTCCCGTGCGGAGGATCTCCCGCCCCCCCTGAAGTCGAAATGGCCGTACTTTTTGAAATAGGTGTAATCCGCATGGCCCGGTCTGAACAGGGTTCGAAGAATCTCATAAGGCTCACTCCTGACATCCTGGTTATGGATAACGAGCGTAATGGGTGTGCCAATGGTAACCCCCTCAAAGACCCCCGAGAGGAGTGCCACCCGGTCTGCTTCGAATCGAGGCGTATCCAGAAGGGTTCGACCGGGCCTTCGTCTTGCCATCTCCTCCGCAAAATCCTCTTCACAGAGGGGGATGCCCGAAGGACAACCGTCTATGACCGCGCCAATCCCCTTGCCGTGCGATTCCCCAAAGGTCGTTATTCTGAACGCCTTCCCAAACGAATTTCCTCCCATGTTAATCGGTCCCCCCTGTACCGTCTGTGTGAATGCAAAGAAAGACCTTCAGTATCTTCTCCGTTACGGCTTCAGGGGACCGGTTGTCCGTCCAGACCCGGTAATCACAGGCCCTCCCATAGACGGGGGTCCGTTCACGAAGGATTGAATCGATTTCCTCAAGCGGGTCGCTTCCGAAAAGCGGGGGCCTCAGCTCCCCGTTTTTCCAGGCCTGGGCCATTCTTTTCCTGATGACTCCCGCCTCGGCTAACAGCCACACGATCCAGCCATTTTTTTTGAGACGGATGACGTTTTCCATGTCCATGACGACCCCTCCCCCTGTCGCAATGACGGTATTTTCCTCCAATGCGACCGCTTCGACGACCTCTTTTTCCAACCGCCTGAAATTCCTCCATCCGTATCGTGATACATAGGAATGTATAGGAATCCCTTCCTTTTCCTCTATCAGGCTGTCTGTATCCACGAAATTTCTCTTCAATTCCCCGGCCAGCAGCCTGCCCACGCGCGTCTTGCCGCTGCACCGACATCCGATCAAGACAATGTTCATTCGTCCCGTTTCCCTTCGAGCAAAAAAAAAGGCCGTGGGTAATTTCCTTACCCACGGCCTTGAAACTTGAAAAATCAACTCATCAGGACATGGGCATACCTCTCCAGCCAAAGTAGAGATAAAAATAGAGAAGCTGCCATGTCTGATGCTGAGAATTCATATCTGTCGATCGCTAACCTTTCAATCAATTATTAAGATGGAAGGTAATTAATGGATCGTGTCGGCTTTGTCAAGGAAAATTTTTGAAGGATCTCCCTGCATCTCACTTGAGAGATGGCACAAAAAAAGCTTGACATATGGGATTGAGGAAATTAGAGTGAGGCCATTCAATTTCAATATCATCGATCGGAAACGCAACAATGATTCATTTTTCACTTAACATCATCGCCATTATCAGCGCAACAGGGATACTTTCGTCCTTGTTGCTCCTCCTTTTGGTCGTCAGACTCAAATGTCCTGGCCTGATAATGACATGATTTAAGCAAAACCCCTTAAAATCCGTTATCAGGCAAGCCTGGTAACGGATTTTTTTTTGGAAGAAATTTTTGGAGAAAAGAGATGAACCGCCAAATTACCCTTTACGATACGACCATGCGGGATGGGACCCAGGGCGAACAGATCAACTTCTCAGCCGAAGACAAGTTCCGTATCGCAAAAAAACTGGATGAATTTGGCATCCTCTATGTGGAGGGGGGATGGCCTGGGTCTAATCCGAAAGATGTCCGGTTTTTCGAGATGGCCAGGGAATCTGATTTCAAGAACTCCCGGATAACGGCCTTTTCCAGTACGTGCAGGCCCGGCATCGCCCCCCGGGATGATGACAACATCCGGGCCCTTCTCAAAACCGAGATGGGGACGATGACCCTTTTCGGCAAGAGCTGGGACCTTCATGCCACAGAGATTTTGGGGGTCTCCCTGAAGGAAAACCTGAGAATGATCCGGGAAACCGTGGCATATCTGAGGGGGGAGGGGAAGGAGGTCATCTATGATGCGGAGCATTTTTTTGACGGCTGCCGGGCCAGCCCCTCCTATGCCATGGAGACCCTGAAGGCCGCAGAAGAGGGGGGCGCGAACACCATCGTTTTGTGCGACACCAACGGCGGAAGGATGCCCTGGGAGATTACGGAGCTGGTGGGGAAGGTGGTTGCATATCTCAAGGTTCCGATCGGTATCCACGCCCACAATGACTGCGGCCTTGCCCTGGCCAATTCATTGGCCGCGGTGGAGTCAGGCGCCCGAATGGTCCAGGGCACGATCAATGGGTATGGGGAACGGTGCGGCAATGTGGATTTGATCGCCGTCATCGGGAACCTCCAGTTCAAGATGGGGTATTCCTGCGTTCCCGAAGAGAGGCTCCGGCAGCTCACGGAACTCTCCCGTTTCGTGAGCGAGGTGGCCAATGTCCCGCCCATGAACCAGCGTCCATTTGTGGGAAAGAGTGCCTTTGCCCATAAAGGCGGGGTCCATGTCAGTGCCATTCAGAAGAACCCGGCGGCCTATGAGCACATGGATCCGAAACAGGTGGGGAATCGGCGACGCGTTCTTGTCTCGGATCTCTCCGGGAAAAGCAATATCGCCTACAAGGCCCGGGAGATGGAGATCAAACTGGGGGGCAACGGGTACGACAGCCAGAAGATCGTGAGTGAGATCAAAAGACTGGAAGATGAGGGATATCAGTTCGATGCTGCGGAAGGATCCCTGGAACTTCTGATAAAAAAGGTTACGGGCCAGTTTCACGAGCCCTTTGCCCTGGAATCTTTTCGGGTCACCACCGAGAAAAACCGTCTGGGGCCGAGCGCCTGTCAGGCCACCATCAAGATCTCCGTAGGCGATGAGGAGGAGATTACCGCGGCCGAAGGAGATGGCCCGGTGAACGCCCTGGACAATGCCTTGCGAAAGGCCCTGACCAAGTTTTTTCCGCAGATCGGGGAGATGGGGCTCGTTGATTTCAAGGTCCGCGTCATCGACGGGAGCTGGGGGACCGGATCAAAGGTCCGGGTTCAGATCGAGTCGAGGGACGCCAGGGAGATCTGGTCCACCATCGGCGTTTCGGAAAACATCATCGAGGCAAGCTGGCAGGCCCTGGCCGACAGCTTTCAATATAAACTCAGCAAGGAAAGAGGAGCCGTTTTATGAAGGTTACCCATAAAGGTCGTTCCACGGAGGAATGCGCCGCAGATGCTCACAACCAGAGCCGTCTGCGGAGGGTCCTTATGGCGGGTTGCAGATCGGAGACGTGAAGAGGGTTCGATGCAATCAATTCATACCTGAATTGAGCGGTTCCAGGTTTAGGGTTCAAGGTTCAGAGTCATAGCCTGATGATGATCAGTTAGCTTGTTTCAACCCTGAACCTTTAACGCTGAACCGCTTAACCCGGGTCATAAGGAGATACTGTTATGGAAGACCATGTCGTTATATTTGATACAACCCTCAGGGATGGGGAACAATCCCCCGGCGCCAGCATGAACGTGGCTGAAAAGCTCCGGTTGGCCAACCAGTTGGAAAAATTAGGGGTGGACGTCCTGGAGGCAGGATTCCCTGCCTCATCCCCCGGCGATTTCGAATCGGTCCAGATGATCGCCAACAAGGTGCGCAATGTCCAGGTTACGGCACTTGCCAGGACATCCAGGGAGGATATCGACAGGGCCTGGGAGGCCATCCGCGATGGAGCCAACCCCAGGATCCACACCTTTATCGCTACCTCGGACATCCACTTGAAGCACAAGTTGAATATGGATCGGGATCAGGTGATTCGAGAGGCCGTGGATGCGGTAAGGCATGCAAGAGGATTCACAGACAATGTGGAATTTTCCGCAGAGGACGGGACGCGGTCCGACAGGGACTACCTCTGCAAGGTGTTTGAGGCGGTGATCGACGCAGGGGCCGCTACCGTCAACCTCCCGGACACGGTCGGCTATGCAATACCAGAAGAGTTTTCTCAACTGATTACCTATGTCAGGCAACATACGCCCAATATCCACAAGGCCGTCATGAGCGTCCACTGTCACAATGACCTGGGCCTGGCTACGGCCAACACCCTGGCAGGGATCCGGGCCGGGGCGCGTCAGGCAGAGGTCACCGTCAACGGCATCGGCGAGCGGGCAGGCAACACCTCCCTGGAGGAGGTCGTTATGACGCTCCATACCCGAAGGGATTGGGTGAACCTCACCACCTCCATCCATGCCAAGGAGATCCACCCCACCAGCAGGCTCACCTCCCTGATCACGGGTATTGTGGTGCAGCCCAACAAGGCCATTGTGGGGGCGAACGCCTTTGCCCATGAGGCCGGCATTCATCAGGACGGTGTCTTGAAGAACCCCATGACCTACGAGATCATGGCGCCCGAGACCGTGGGCCTGTCCAGCAATCGCCTGGTCCTCGGGAAGCATTCGGGAAGACATGCCTTCAGGGATAGACTGGCGCAGATGGGCTATGAGTTGTCAACCGAGGAATTGAACCGGCTTTTCGGGAAGTTTAAGGAATTGAGCGATAAACGAAAAGAGATCGTGGAAGAAGATATCGAGGTCCTGGTGGCTGAGGAGATCCTGCGGGTTCCGGATCATTACGAACTGGCCTATCTCAATGTGGTGAGCGGTACGGTCGAGATCCCTACGGCAACCGTCAAGCTCAAGATCAGCGGGGAGGAGGTCAAGGGCGCCGGGTTTGGCGTGGGGCCCATTGATGCCACATTCAACACCATCGCCAAGATGACCGGGAGCCGCTCAAAGTTGATGCGTTTTTCGGTCAATGCCATCACCGGGGGGATGGATGCCCAGGGCGAGGTCATCGTCCGGCTGCAGGAAAACGGCCTGGTGGCCTTAGGCAAAGGGGCGGACCCGGACATCATTACGGCCAGCGCAAAGGCCTATGTCAACGGTCTGAACCGTCTGGAACACCTGAAGAAGAATCCGAGACTGTCTCCTAACGAGGGGCTCCGGTGAGAAAAGCGGGCGATAAGCTGAAAGCTCAAATCAGAAAGCCACACGTGACAAGCAACCAGGGGAGGAGGCGCCAGGCGTTAGGCGCAAGGGGTCTTCCGGCAACGGGCACCCCGCAACGGGAACCTTTGAACCTTAAACCTCTGAACCTGAGGTTTTTTATAGGGAGAATCTGATGCGAAGAGAGGAAGTTGACCCATGGCGATGACCATCACTGAGAAGATCCTTGCGTCACATGCAGGGAGGGAGAGCGTCAGCCCGGGCGAGTTGATCGAGGTTGGGGTGGATC